>NZ_JAUBPI010000039.1:0-61813 GCF_036700645.1 Microcoleus sp. S36b_A4
AATCTTACACATGCTCAGCGCTGTCAGGAGCCAAAGTCTTTTGATGTAAGGGTTTTAGGCTTTTTCAGCAAGCCCTATTTAGATCAGTCTTGCGGTTAATTAACCAACTTTCAAACGATCGTTGACTTTCACTGCTGCGTCGACCGGCTAGCAAACCTCCAACTCCAATATGTTCGTCTAAATCAACCCATTCAATGGCATAACCATCTCCAAGTAGCTGCCAATTATGTCTTTCCTCCGGGGTACCGTGCAACAAAGGGGGATACCAAGCTAAGGGAACACTCAAACTGCGACCATCAACTAAGTCCACAATTACTTTTTCATCTGTCACCGTGACTTTAATTACGAGGGGTTCTGTTTCAAGGATCAAAGTAGTCATGCCAAGCCTCCAACAATATTTGTTCATATTCCTCTATAAGACGAGCAATCTGGTTTAATTCATGCTCTTTGAAGCCTATATTTTTTTCTAGAGATACAGGATTCATCCAAAATTTGGCAAGTTGCCGATCGCGCGTAACATGAATGTGGGCGGGTTCGCCTCGATCGGAACTAAAAAAGATGAAACTGTAGGGGCTAACCTAAAAAACCGCAGGCATTAGCCGCTATCTTGTGAATTTTGTCAGAATTTTAACCTGCATTTGCTCTTAAATTTGTGGCTAAGCTGTTCACCATTTAAATCTCAGAGGCTATCTAGGCCAGTAAAGGGTTTCAGGCTCTGAAATACGCAGTTTAAATGCTAAACAGCTTACTATCAATATTAATAATCAGCGGGCGATCGCCTTTTTACATCTCTGCTTTGATTAGTGCGATCGCGGTTTTTTTTCCTACCTTTTTTAATTTGCTGGCTCATCTCGACAAACAAATCTCTGCGTAAATAAGGATAGTCGCTCACCCACACGTCACGGCTGGGAATATAAATATCTGAAACTTTGGCAATTCTGCCTAAATCTTCTTGATTTGACATAATTAACATTAAAGCAGCTTGGCCGGGGACAATTCCTTGATGATCTTTCCGCAATGGAGCTCGAAGTGTAGTAGTAAATCCGGTTTTGTCGCCAACTTCTAAGTTGATTCGTGGTTCTAGGTTGTCAACTATTACGAGTTGTCCTTTTTGATTGACTGTTTCTTCTTGACTTGTGACTTCATCTGTAATATATATATCCAAAACTCGTCCTTGCCAAAAACCGCAGTATTGATATTTGCGGCATTCTGCATTCCGCAAACTCGCCCACAAAATCGGCCCCCACAGCCAGTACAAACCAGCTATCAATCCGGTGATTAAAACTAGCGGCCCGACATCGGAACCGACGAAGTTATAAACTACCAGGAGGAAAACTACGGTGACGGCAGAGATTAACATTCGCCTCAAAAAATCGGGCGGTTTTCCCCAGATATATTTATATTGCGCTCCCGTGGCGACGGCGGGAATTAGTTCTTGAAAGGTTTCGCGGGTTAATGGAATTAGCATAATTAGTCAGTTGGCAGTTGGCGGTTGGCAGTTGGCAGTTGGCAGTTGGCAGTTGGCAGTAGTAACAAATTACCAATTACCAATTACCAATTACCTACAAGATTTTTTCCAGACCGTAAACGAGCGATCGCAATTCAATGACTTTGCGTATAGACAGCAAGACTCCGGGCATATAACAAGCGCGATCGCTAGTATCGTGTCGTAAAGTATAAACTTGACCGGCGCCGCCAAAAATTACCTCTTGGTGGGCAATTAAACCGGGTAAACGGATGCTGTGAATGCGAATCCCTTCATCCGCCAGTGAACCTCGAGCTCCGGCTAATTTTTCGGTTTCCTCAACTTCTGGAGGATTGAAAGTTTTTCCCATCTCTGCTAACATTTGGGCAGTTTGAATTGCCGTACCGCTGGGAGCGTCGGCTTTTTGATTGTGGTGCAGCTCGATAATTTCTACGTGTTCAAAATACTGAGATGCCGTGACGGCGGCTTGTTGGAGCAAAACCATGCCGATCGAGAAATTGGGTATGATCAAACACCCTGTGCTCGCTTTATCAGCAAATTCAGCTAAGTTTTCAATTTGCTTGCTGCTCAATCCGGTAGTGCCGACTACGGGGCGAATCCCGTAAGCTATAGCCGATCGCACGTTTTCATAAACAGACGAAGGGTGCGTAAAATCTACCATCACTCCTAACTGCTTTTCCTGAGCTGCTAATACCAGCATTCCTTGCAAGTCGTCAGTGATGGGAACTTCTAACGGGCCGCATCCGGCTACTTCGCCGGCATCGGCGTTGAGGCACGACTGAGAGCGGTCTACAGCTCCAAATAAGGTCATGTCACTAGCATGGGCGATCGCCTTAATTACTTCGCGGCCCATTTTGCCTGCAGCACCGTTAACAATCACCGGAATCGGAAGTTGATTCGCCATAATCTCAAAAATATCCTGAAAGTTTGATCGACTAAATTTTAACGCTTGTGGGAATTTGGGTAAACAAGGAATGAAAGACAGGATTTGTCGGCCAATCTTCCAAAACCCGGTTCAGATTCGAGAAATATTTTGCCAAATCGAGTAATTAGCTTAAAGAAACTCGGTGGCGGCAGAAGTTCTGAAAAAATTACATTCAATCTCATATTAAGCTCAATTCTGTAAGAACAGACTGCAAAGCTAATTTGCACCGACATATTTTTTCTGTGACTGCCAAATTCTCTCGAAATCTTCGATATGTCATGTCTGTCGCAACTGGTCTCAACCTGAGTTCTCAAAACCGACGGGTTAGGATTTTGCCTGCAATGCTTGCGGGCGCGACTGTAACGCTGCTGAATATGGGAGTTCGGCAGTTGGGAGGCCTGCAAAGCCTGGAATTGGGGAGTTTTGACTCGTTAGTGCGCTTGCAGCCAGATTCGGGCCCCGATCCGCGACTGCTGGTAGTGGGAATTTCTGAGGCCGATATTCAAGCTTTGGGGAGATTTCCGATTTCCGACGGTGCGATCGCTCAAACCTTGGCAAAACTGCAAAAGTATCAGCCAAAAGTCATCGGTTTGGATTTGTACCGGGATTTGCCTCAACCGCCGGGACACGAAGAATTGCTGGTCGCGCTGAAAGCACCGAATGTGGTGGCGATCTATAAATTGAGCGATTCAGAAAGTCAGGGAGTGCCTGCGCCTCCGGGGATACCGCCCGATCGGCTCGGTTTTAACGACTTCGTGCTCGATCCTGATGGCGTTGTACGCCGCAATTTGCTTTCAGTCTCGCAACCCGACAAAAAGATTGCTTTATCGTTTTCTGTGCAAGTGGCTTTGCTGTATCTCAAAGACAGAGTACAGCAGAAAAATAGCCCTGTTCATCCCCACCAAATCAATTGGGGAAAGGCAGAATTTGTGCCTTTAACTTCTAACAGTGGCGGCTATGCAAATCTCGACGCCAAAGGCTACCAAATTCTGCTCAAATACCGTTCTGGTAAGGAGGTGGCGCGACAAGTCAGTATCAGGCAGGTATTGAAGGGAGAAATTGACCCAAGCTGGGTTAAGGACAAGATTGTGTTGATTGGGACAACGGCACCGAGTACCAGAGATTTGTTTTTGACGCCCTACAGCCCGGTTAAAATGCAAAGTCCGAAAATGCCGGGGGTGTTGCTGCACGCACAAATGCTCAGCCAAATATTGAGTGCGGTTTTGGATGGGCGATCGCTATTTTGGGTGTGGCCGGAATGGGCGGAAATTTTGTGGAACGGTGCTTGGGCGATGATTGGCGGGGTTTTGGCTTGGCGGATTCAGCATCCTGTGAGGGCGGGATTGGCTGGGGCTGCGGGATTGATGGGACTGTTGGGGATTAGTTATGGGATTTTTACTGGGGGTGGGTGGATACCGCTGGTGTCGCCGACTTTGGGTTTGGTTGTGACTGGTGTGAGTGTCAGTGCTTACAGGAAGCTTTACGATGCTTTTCACGATTCTCTAACAGGTTTGCCCAACCGGGATTTGTTCGTGGATTGTCTGGGGCGGGCGATCGCCAATACTAGGGGCCGCCGCAGCTATCTGTTTGCGGTGCTGTTTCTGGATTTAGACAGGTTTAAGGTGATTAATGATTCTTTGGGTCATTTGGCGGGGGATGAACTGCTGATGGCGGTGGTGTTGCGGTTGAGGACAAGTATTGGTCGCGCCGATACGGTGGCGCGGGTGGGGGGTGATGATTTTGCGATTTTGGTGAGGAATGTTGATGTTGCTACTGCGGTGGATTTGGCCACTCGAATTCACCAAGCTTTAATTGTGCCTTTTGAGTTGAAGGGGCAGGAGGTGTTTTTGACGGCAAGCATCGGGATTGCGCTGGGGGGCGAACCGGCTGCTACTGTCAGTGAACAGCCGGAACACTTGCTGCGGGACGCCCACACGGCGATGTACCGGGCAAAGGCTTTGGGAACGGGAAGGTATCAGGTGTTTAATGCTTCGATGCACGATTTGGCGGTGGAAAGGTTGCAGTTGGAAACTGATTTGCGGATGGCCCTCAAGCGTCAGGAGTTTTTGCTGCATTACCAGCCGTTTGTATCTTTGGCAAGCGGGAAGATTATTGGGTTTGAGGCTTTGGTGCGTTGGCAGCACCCGCTGCGAGGTTTGATTTCGCCGATGAAGTTTATTCCGGTGGCTGAGGAAACGGGGGCAATTGTGCCGCTGGGTGAGTGGGTGTTGGAGGAGGCTTGCCGGCAGTTGGAGCTTTGGGAGGGAATGTTTGGTTTCGATCGAGCTTTGATTATGAGTGTAAATTTGTCGGGAAAGCAGTTTGCCCAGCCAGATTTGGTCGATCGCATTCAGGTGATTTTGGAAACAACGGGTTTGAATGCCGAGAGTTTGAAGTTGGAGATTACTGAGAGTGTGGTGATGGAGGATGTGGAGTCGGCGATCGCGGTTTTGAAGCAGATGAAAGCGTTAAATGTCAAGTTGGGAATTGATGATTTTGGTACGGGTTATTCGTCGTTGAGTTATTTGAGTCGGTTTCCTACGGATACTTTGAAGGTTGATAAG
The DNA here is from genome assembly GCF_036700645.1 of Microcoleus sp. S36b_A4. Lineage (NCBI taxonomy): Bacteria > Bacillati > Cyanobacteriota > Cyanophyceae > Oscillatoriales > Microcoleaceae > Microcoleus > Microcoleus sp. S36b_A4. Next base: position 4,976 of record NZ_JAUBPI010000039.1, read on the forward strand.
TCGTTTGTGGGGCGGATGGAACTCGAAAGCGAGGGGGAGAATGTGGCGATCGTGCGGACGATTGTAGCGCTGGCTCATGCTTTGGGTATGGATGTGATTGCTGAGGGTGTGGAGACGGCGGCACAATTAGCTAGGTTGAGGTCGATCGGCTGCGAATATGGTCAGGGTTATTTTTTTGCTAAGCCGTTACCGAGCGAGGCTGCGACTGCTTTGATGGCTTCCGATCCGCAGTGGTAGTTGTGGGTTATTAGTTATTAGTTATTGTACGTTAGAGCTAAAATTAAAAGTCCATCGGGTTCCCAAAGCAGCTCTCTAATATGTTAGGTGCTAAAATTACTGCTAGGTAAACCTGAAAAAATTGTCAGCTATCTCGTTATCGCTCCTCGAAAATTAACAGAGTATCCTCTTAATTTAGATAACGCTCTCGGTAGCGATAAAGCTGTAATATTTCAGGGTTGTTTAGGATTAAATCAATAAAACTATGACTTACTGTTAGCACAGATTTCAATTAAAACTCTTGATGCTGAAGCAATTACTTGTTATTCTACAGATATTGATCATTGCCCGATCGCCCTTAGCTCAAAAAGGTGTTTCTGCCTGTAAGTGCAGCTTTTCTCCCAACTGCGGATGCTCAAACGAAAGTTCCCGCGCGTGCAAGTGTAGGCGATTCGCAGCAGCCCGACATCCGTAAAGTCGATCGCCCAAAATCGGTATCCCTAACCCTCGAACATCCGCTGCATGAACCCTCAATTGATGAGTGCGTCCCGTCAGCGGCAAAAACTCGACGCGAGTATGATTTCCCTCTTTCACCATTACCTGAAAACGAGTAACACTGGGTTTTCCGCACTCCCAATTGACTTGCTGGTAAGGGCGGTTTTCTGGATCGCCCCAAAGTGGGAGAGCGATCGTCCCCGCATCAACTTTTACAGTACCCGAAAGCACCGCTTCATAAACTTTGTGAACCTGCTTTTTTGCAAATTGCTGTCTGAGTTGACTGCTAGTTTCTTTGTCCCATGCCAAAAGCAAAATTCCCGATGTCTCCCAATCTAAACGATGCACTATCGTTAAATTTAAACTATCGGGTAACAAGTTCCGCAAACGACTGAAAACACTATCTTGATTTTCAAAATAACGACCTGGAACTGACAGCAATCCAGAGGGTTTATTGACCGCAATCAACCAATTGTCTTCATAGATAATCGGTAGCATTTGCGTAACGAGCAAGATGCCCGTTCCACAAGAAAAATTATTGCTTGTGGGGAGTAAGGGTTGGGCTTCTAGCCCGCCCGTCAAACCCCCATTTATATTAGAAACAATCGGATTTTGAGCTAATCCTGACAGCAAAAAACCCATCAAAGGCTGACACCGATCGCCACAAGCACCGTAAAATTCTCCCTGTATCTTATCCCCCGATGGCGGCCCCCACCAAAACTCAGCCATTGCCAGCGGTTTCAGATTGTGTACTGCAGCACAGTGAAGCAATTTTGGCGCGCAACAGTCGCCGGTGCCAGTGGGAATAGAATTAGTTGGCATCAATGAGGAGATCGATCGCGATGTCCCCAAAAAATTCACCAGAGTGTAAGCCGCGTGCATTTGCGTCTGAAGTTCGCGGGAAAGTTCTTTTCGCCGCTGTTTCAGCGCCCGCATCCGTCGATCCGCAGCTTCAATTAATTGTTTGAGTGGCTGCAATGTTTCATCCCGCTGTCGTTTCAATTGCCTGCGTTCAATTTTCTCCAAACGGCTTTCTTGATTCAGTTGTTCCAGGGCAATTTCTAGTGTTTCTGCTGGGAGAGTTTGACACAGTAACTGGCGTTTTTCATCTCGCTGCTGCTTGCAATTGCGATGCCGATCGCTCAAAACTTGCATTTGCACTTCAAACTCCCGAAATAAGGCTGCATACTCTTGTCGCTGCGGGAGTTGATTGAGTGCAATAAGTTCCTGTTTCATCGCCTCCAATTCAGTTAAGGTGCGGGCTTCCTCGAAAGCAACACGATCTCGTCCCGGAATCGGTGGCACCCAGCCCTCAACAATGCTGCAACCGTTCAGCAGCCCGGAAAATGCTTTGAGTATCCCCTGTTCCCCCGAAGGCATCTCCACCAGTAATATGCCGTACATCTTCCCTTCGCGATCGTAGGAGTCGTCAGCCGCCAGGTATTGCATCAAACCCCGCGCGAGATCCTCGGAAATTAGAGTGCGCGGCAGTCTCAGCAGTTCGCCACTTTGAGGACAACGGCCTTCGTACCAATAATTCGGCTGCGAGTCGATCGACTCCCAATGACAGTCCGTGACATCTAAAAGCGCGTGCATTTCTAACATATTAAATTTGGTTTGAAATCTGAATTAGGGCATATCTGCTTGTATTCTGGATGCTTTCGGTCAATCTATTTTAGATTTTAGATTTTAGATTTTAGATTGAAGCATTGACCCAGCCCAAAAACGGATACGCTGCCACGTACAGGAGTCGTGGAAAGATAAAAATTTTCGACCCTAGTTCAAACTCCCAGATTTATCTGTGGGGTAAATCGAGAATCGAAAATCGAAAATCGAAAATCGAAAATCGAAAATCGACTGACCCCACGGATAAATTCGGGGGGCAAGTTTCATCGGATACAGGTTTTTTATTTCTGGGTCCTGAGTCTGCTTTCGGAATTAATCCGGGGGCTTGTATCCTGGATGCTTTCGGTCAATCGAAAATCGAAAATCGAAAATCGAAAATCGAAAATCGACTGACCGTATGTTACATGGGTGTACCGAAAGTGGGAAGGGTGCATAATTTTATACCTACTAGAATTAAGTAAAAAGGATTGGTTGCACCAAGCCTGATATGCTAAATTTGTTTCAAAACAGCAGCGAGATTAAGAAAAGCATAAGTTAATATATAAGACCGCAAGCTTGTTATCCCACTAAATTTTTATGTGAAAGGCGTATGCCAGACCTCTCGACTTCGGCTCCAGAAAACTCCTCAAACCCCCAACCAGCTCTGCTGCCGCCAATTTTAAGAATTTTTGCAGCATTTCCAGATTACGATCGGGGCAATAGATTGTACGCCGCAGGAAGGTACGAAGCGGCAGTCCTTTGCTACGGAAAAGCGGTTCAAATCAAGCCGGACTGGGCCAGGGCGTGGCTGAATCTGGGCAAAGCTTACAAGCAACTGCATTCCTACGCAGAAACCGTAGCCTGCGCCGATCGAGCTACAGCAATTAATCCCGAAGAATACTGGGCTTGGATGCTGCGCGGCACAGGGCTGTTAAGTTTGCAAAATCACTCAGAAGCGATCGCCGCTTTTGACACCGCTATTCAAATCAATTCAGAAAAGCACGAAGCTTGGTATCAGCGCGGCAGAGTTTTAGAGGAATTGCAGCAGTGGGATGCAGCCGCAACCTGTTACAAAAAAGCAACCCAACTTCATCCGAATTTACCCGCCATGTGGTATCGGCAAGGCAACGTGTTGGTTCAAGCGGAGCGCTATCCTGAAGCCGTTGCCGCTTTCGAGCGCGCGCTGAAACTCGTCCCGACTAATTGGGAAGCTTGGCTGAACCGAGGTTTGGCTTTGATGAAAGCCGAACGCTACGCTGAAGCTGTAACTTCTTACGATCGCGCCATTCAACTGCAACCACAAAATAGTCTGGCTTGGTTCAATCGAGGCATTGCTTCAGCAAAATTGCACAAATATGCAGAAGCGGTGACAGCTTATGATCGCGTACTGCAAATGCAGCCCAACGACTGCGAAGCTTGGTTTTATAAAGGGATGGCCCTCAAACACCAGTGGGCAGACGCGGCAATTGCTTGTTTCGATCGGGCAATTCAAATTAATTCTTTTTATCCCGAAGCATGGATCGGGCGCGGTCAAACACTGTCAGAATCGAGAGATTTTGAAGGGGCGATCGCTGCTTTTGACCAAGCAGTTCAAATTAATCCGAATTTTCCCGAAGCTTGGCTGGGTAGAGGCATCGCCCTGGCAGGATTGGAACGCTACAAAGAGGCAATTATCGCTTACAGCAATGCCCTACAAATTGAAGGTAATTTTCTAGAAGCTTGGAACTTGCGAGGCGAAGCTTTGGAAAAATTACAGCAATACGAAGAAGCGATCGCCTGTTTTGATAAAGTAATCTCTCTGACTTCAGAAGCAGAAATTACATCAAAAGTAGGGTTGCAGCAAGGCGCCGCGCTGGAAAAATTGCAGCGTTACGAAGAAGCCGTCACAGCTTACAACCGCGTCCTAAAAATCGTGCCAGACAATTTTGAAGCTTGGTTGAAACGTGGCAACGCTTTGTCAAAATTGCAGCAGTACGAACAAGCTCTAGCATCATACGATCGAGCAATTACTGTCTGGCCCGATAACTATCAAGGCTGGGTACAGCGAGGTCTGATCCTAGGGGAAATGCAGAACTATTCCCAAGCACTCGTCGCTTTTGACCAAGTGATTCAACTCAAGCCAGACAACTGGGAAGCTTGGGCGCAGCGGGGCGACGTTTTGCAAAAATTGCAGCGAACTCAAGATGCCATTAGCTCTTACGGAGTCGCCCTCGAAATCAAACCCGATTACTACGAAGCTTTAGTCAGTCGAGAAGAATTAAGACTCAAGGGCGCGATGTCAGGAAAGTGGTAAGTGGAAATTGACGAATAGTTTGGAGTTTTGAAATTGCTTTGTTCCTCGTAACGCAGCGCTGGGGTAAAGTTTTAACCTGAACTTCCCCTGCAAATAAGCTAATCCGCATTTAAATTGCATGGTAAAATAAATTTTAACTCTTGTGGGGAGTAGGGGTTGGGCCGGAAAGACCGCCCTCAACATACAATTTAAATGCACAATTAACAATCGAATTAAGTTGATTATGCGACAAAGATAGGGATTTTATAACGCCAGATAACTTGTGATAAGCTGATGCACCTCAGCTTAGTTTTTACTTTTTTTATATAGCATTACTCGGAAATCTCTGCTTCAAAACAGGCATTATCGGACAAGGTTTTTGCTCCTGTAAATTCTCTGGTTTGTTCCAAGTAAAAGGCCCTTTTTTCTCCGCCGCCATCCACAGCAAGCTTTTTGCTCGCGTCATCGCCACATACAGCAGTCGAAACTCTTCGGCTGTTTTCAAATAACCTGCTTGTTCCCAGGCTTCGCCTAGATTTGGTAAAGGATATTTTTCGTGCAAACTTGCTCGAATTTGTGCTCGTGCTACCTCTGCTAAAGTGAAATCTCCTAAAAATCGGGTTTGTGGCAAAACTCGCAAATTTCCGGGGATGGTTTGTTCGTGCAGAAACGGCAAAAATACACAATCCCAATCCAGTCCTTTGGCTTTGTGCATGGTAATAATGGTTAGTTGACCTTTGCTGGTATAACGTTCTTCTATTTTGTCGTCTGCATCCACAGGTTCAAATCTTTCGGAACTGACAATTTCGCTTAGTACGCCCAAAATATTGTGCATTGAATTGTTGCCGGCTGTTTGGATTGCTACCCGTTCTGCTAATTTGTCGGCGGTGGCTAATTCTGTTTGGTCGTATTGCAGCGCTAAGGCTAAGAATGAAATGATTTGGTAGGGTGGCAGTTCTAAGCTAGCTTGCAGCAAACCGCAGCAAAAATAGCGACATTTGCGAACGGGGTCTGACTGCTGGGGGTCTAGGGGGCCTGGGTAAAGGAATTGTTCGGGGCTAGTCGCAAAAGCATTGTAGTCTTGTTTGGGGATCAGTTGCCGATCGCTCAAAATCTTTAACGCTGCTTTCAGGTAGTCTGGAGAGTGGGGGCGATCGAGAAATTGCAGCAGTGTTAAGATTTCCCAAGGCACTTGAGAATGTCTGTCCCGCTCTCCCACATCCTCAATTTTAATCCCGTATTTCCGCAAATCAAAGCTTAATCCGTGTTTTTGAGGATTTTCCAGCACTTCTTTGATAAACTTGCCTTGTTTGTTTTCCCGCACCAAAATAGCCATCGATTTCAGATTTTCTAACGGCAATTTTGCACTACTTTCCCCATCGGTAGCTTCTTCGCCTGAATCGATAGCTTTTTCAGTTTTTGTAAATTCAAAATCGGCTGGTAAAAATTCCTCAACTAACTCAATTACCCGCTGACCAATTAACTCTACTGTATGGTAAATATCGCGGGGAGTATGCAATTCTAAGCCTCGACCAAGGGGAGCCGGATTTGCATTCTGCTGCGGGTCATCGCTGGGTACGGGCTTAATAGTTTGGTCGCGAAAAGGCTTTTCATGTTTCGCTAATTCCGAACCATTTACCCATTGCAACATAAAGTTAGCCGCATCGATAATTACTTGGGTGCTGCGGCCGGCACCGTCCATTGTAGCTAACTTATTCTCTACTTCGCACTCATCACAAAATTGGTTAAAATAAATCGGGTCGGCGGGAGTGAAAGTAGAATTAATCGCTTGATTTGGGTCGCCAACTCTGATAAAATTGGGAGGTAAAGTAGGATGATCGGGATCGATCGCCAATGTTTCCAAAAGCCGAGTCTGCAAAGGTGTAGAATCCTGCGCTTCGTCCTCAAAAACAGCAAATACTTGCTTTTGCTCGATCGCCCTCGCCTTCGGATTGTCCAACACCCGCAAAGCTGCTAAAATCATTTCGTCGTAATCGATGAATTCCCGACTCCTCAACAAAGCCTGATATTTTTGATATAAACCCCCAGCTACCGCTAAAATCTCATAACCGTCCCCACTATCAAGAGCGCTCATTTCTAACAACTGTTCGGGAAATAAACCAGAAGATTTCGCCTCGTGAATCACAGTTTTAGCTACCTGCGGCAAAATTTCCGTCCGCAAAACCGATTGTCGCCGCAGCCTCTCCGTTTCCTCTCCGTCGAATTGCTGTCCTTCCAACAAAACTTGATATCGGCGGGGATTTTCCGCAATCCAAAGTTCTACACAGGTGCGAATTAATCGGTGACTTTGAGTAGGAGTAACTAAGGTTGAATTTTCTAAATTTAAACCCGACAAATCAGGATGGCGCATCGCAATATTCAAAGCTAAACCGTGCAAAGTGTGCACCGCAAAACCGCCTTGAGATAAAGACAATTGGGCCAATCTTTCCCGAATTTTAGCTTTAATATTAGCAGCAGCCGATCGCGTAAATGTCACGACAATTAACTGGCGACGGCTGTGAAGCTGGTTGCGGGCGATCGCAATTGCCGACGCAGCAGCCATTCCCGTAGACTTCCCGGCTCCCGGAACCGCCGAAACAGCAAGGGGGCCGCCTTGCCAATCCGCCATGTCCTGCTGGCCCGCACGCAAGCTTTCGCGAATTTTAAGGCAAGCTTGTTCTCGCAAAACTGCCGCAGAGTCTAACCCAGAGGAAATGTTGCCAGGGCGATCGATATTGGTTGTCGATCGCATAAAATCAGAATCAAATTCATCAGTCATTATTACATCCGCGTTTATCTGCGTTCATCTGCGGTTAAAAATAAAAAAATCTGCAACCTCTACCGTTTCCATTTCGGTATCGGCTAAACTAACGCTATCTATTCGAGCTTAAATTAAAACCAGCATAAAATTCAATACCCAAGCCTTTTTTAGAGGAGTCACCCAAATGAAAACTCGCCTCAAAATCAATTCCCCGCCCCACAAGCCAAACCCAAACCCAGCCAACAACAGCACAACTCGTTTTGCTGTTGCGGTATTCTTAACTTTATCTTCCACAATTGCTTTGCCTAGCTGCGGAGGAGCTCAAACGTCCAGCAGCGCTCCAGGCGGCGCCGATTCACCCAGCATCCGTGAAAACCAAGTTACCGCATCGGCTCCACAATCAGCACCAGCACCCGAGCCAGCAGCCCAGAGGTCAAAAACTTCTGGTGCATCAAAAAAAGCAGCAGAAACAACCGCAACCCGTCCCCAACTGATTAAAAAAGCCGAACTCAGCGTAGTTGTCAAATCTATTGACGCCAGCACTAAATCTGTTACCAATATTGTCGAAAAACAGCAAGGCGATATCTTGGGTTTCCAAAATCAAAAGCCGCCGGATTCGAGTGTCCGCCAAACCGCGTCTGTGGAGATTCGCGTGCCTCAAGAACGGTTAGAAACTACTTTAGACGCTTTGGCAAAACTCGGAACTGTAGAGAACCGTGCTCTGACGGCTGAGGATGTTACCGATCAATTAGTTGACAATGAGGCTAGGCTGCGGAACCTTCGCAAATCGGAGGAAATGGTGTTAAAAATTATGGAGCGATCGGGTTCTGTCGGTGATGTGCTCAAAGCTGCTCAAGAGTTGAGCAATATTCGGGAGTCGATCGAACGCATTGACGCTCAGTTAAAAAGTTTGCGAAATCAAGTAGCATATTCGACTATTAGCTTAACTCTAGAAGCAGCAGTATCGGCTCAACAAACTCAGGAACCTTCTCTAGGTTTGCGGGTACAGGAAACTTGGGGGAAAGCAACTCATTCTGTGGGTGAATTGACGCTAGGTTTGTTTGGTTTGGGTATTTGGCTGTTGGCTTACAGTCCTTATTTTCTGTTAATTTGGGCTGCGGTTTACGGCTTTAATCGATTTAAGAAACAGCATTCTGTTCCGCAAATTCAAGAACCGAAACCGCCTCAGTAGTCAGTAGTCAGTAGTCAGTAGTCAGTAGTCAGTAGTCATTGGTCAGTAGTCAGTAGTCATTAGTCAGTAGTCAGTAGTCAGTAGTCATTAGTCAGTAGTCAGTAGTCAGTAGTCAGTAGTCAGTAGTCAGTAGTCAGTAGTCAGTAGTCATTCCACCCACATAAAATTTATCTATTGTGGAACAGCCGGAGAAACCGTTATTAAAACCAACGACAACTGGCAACTAACAACAGTCAACTGGCAACTAACAACAGTCAACAGTCAACTGCCAACAGTCAACAGTCAACAGTCAACTGACAACTGCCAACTGACTAATCATCAATTTGCCACCCATCTTTGGTATAGTCTTCATCCACAATCTTTTTCGGACGCATCACCAGAACAACTCGCCCCAAAATAGGAATATCCGGGGATTGTTCAAACCAGTACAATTCTAAATTGCCAGCGTTATCGGCGAGGAAATAACTGTCAGCATCCCACTGTCTGTGGGCTCGATCGGCAATAATCAAAACTTCTTCAACTTTGCCTTGCAGCGGTACCGGCAATTGATCGCTCATTTCCAAAACAGCCACCGGATCTTCAGCGTTCAAAATTACCTGCCATCCGGGAATCGCCACCCAAGCTCCGGCTCCAGAAAATTTTACCATTCGGAACGGCTCGATTTCCTCCGGCAAAGGCACTGCCAGCAAATCTGTCGTAGAAAGCGGCAATTTGCCGACAACCGGGACAACGCGCGGCAATTGTTCTTCGGTATCCAGCCGATAGACGGGCAAGCGGGGCGCTTCCCGTCTGGAAACGACGGTAAAATCAACGAGCAACTGCTCGATTTGCGCCCTAGCGGTTGGGCTGCTAGCTAATTTTAAACCGCGAGCAATTAAGCGCGATCGCTCTTGCAAATCGCTTTTCTGTCTCGCTAATTGCCAGCATTGGTAAGCCATAGCATCGCCGGGAGTGTCTGTGAACCCTTGGGGGAGACTCCCGAAGTGCGAAAACTCCTTGATCGCTTTAGCAACTTGGCGAGCATCGTCAACATCCAAATTGTGGGTTAGCATCAAAGCAGCGGCCCCGGCACGCTCTACTTGAGAGAGAATCCGAAACTCGTATAAGATATCGCTACCTTTGCCTAAAAAGTGCGATCGAACTTCCTCTGAAGCCCCAGCATTTACCATGCTGGTGTAAACTTGGGCTGCTACGCTTACTTGATTTTGCTGAATTGGCTCAAAACCAGTTTCTTCAAAAATCCTTTGAGAGTTGTAGCCAGCTTTTAGCAGTGCTGTGCAGGCCTGTCCCCACTCTACCCAAGTGCCTTCTTTGCGGCGGAGCGATCGAATTAACTTTTCAGCATCCACAGCATTGGTGGAGGGTGCAGATGCAGGAGGGGAGGAATCTTGCGGTGTATCAGTCATAATTGAATCAAAAACTAGCGCTAAGTTATGTGTTATTGGATACCGGCAAGGCTCGTGTCGCGGCAGAGCGATAGATTAATAGTAAGTGAGTTATGAGACTATTGTTACAGAATAGTTGCTCGCCTAAATTTACGAAGGGGAGTTTATCGTATTGTTATGGATAATGCCATTTCAGAGCTAGATCAAATTAAACGCCAGCTCATGACCCTACACAGACCGAAAAAGCCCAAAATGCTGGTAGTAGACGACGAACCAGACAATCTGGATTTACTCTACCGCACTTTCCGACGAGATTTTAACGTTCTCAAAGCTGAGAGCGGAATTCGCGCCTTGGAAGTCCTCGGCATCGAAGGCGAGGTCGCCGTGATCATTTCCGACCAGCGGATGCCCGAAATGAAGGGAACGGAGTTTTTGAGCAAAACCGTGCCCCAGTTTCCGAATACGGTCAGAATTATCTTGACTGGTTTTACGGACATTGAAGACTTGGTAGATGCGATTAACTCAGGACAGGTTTACAAGTATATCACCAAGCCTTGGGACCCGAACGAATTGAAAATGGTGGTGCAAAAGGCAGCCGAGACTTATGAAATTCTCAAGCAGCGGACTGAGGAATTGGATCGCGCCCAAACTCAAATACAACTGTTAGCAACAATCATGCAAACGGCTGTGGATTATCCGAGTTTGGAAGCAAGTTTAGATCCAATTGCTACTGCTATAAGTGATAATTTTTTGGCGGACTCTTGCATTTTGCAACTGGTGGAAGGAAATGTTTTAATACCAGTCCAAGGCAGTCACACCACTGGTGCAACTGTGGAAAATTGGCTGGCAGATGATCCTCTGGTTCGAGAAGCAATTACCTCTCAAACAATTCAGGGTGCTGTGAATATTGCGCTCGACACCAACCTAGCGAGTCTGCCGCACTATCAGAAATCCGGCATTCAAGCTCACCTGAGCATCCCGGTGATTCACAAAGGTCGATCGATCGCCCTGATTTCCATGCAGTGGAAGCAACCTTGTTCCCTGCGCCCCGACGAACTCACAACAGTTCACCTCGCCGCTCAAGAAGTTGCTTTGGTATTGACGAGTTTTCAGGGTCATTAGTCATCAGTCATCAGTCATTAGTCATTAGTCATCAGTCATCAGTCATCAGTCATCAATCGGCTCTGTGTCTTGAGTCGAAAATGATAGCCAACCAATGATTAAAGACAACATATCACCGATCGCTAACAAATAAAAAAGCATTAATGACTGGCGACAGCATGACATGAATGGACGGATTAATTATTAGTTCCGGCTGACAAATCACCTTTTCCCAAATCACTTTTTCACCTTTTTCGCAATGACAAATGACCAATGACTAATAACGCCGAAGAAATTAAAACTATATTTAATCGAATTGCACCAGTTTACAACCAATTGAACGACTGGTTGAGCTTTGGGCAACACCGGATTTGGAAGCAAATGGCGGTGAAATGGAGCAGTGCGGGTCCCGGAAATACTTGTTTAGATTTGTGCTGCGGTAGCGGGGATCTAGCTTTGTTGCTGGCCAAACAAGCAGGGCCGACCGGTTGCGTATTTGGAGTAGATTTTTCTGCCGAACAATTGGCCGTGGCGGCCAAACGCGCGATACCTTTTCTCACCCCTATAAGTCCCATTTCCTGGGTAGAAGCTGACGCCCTAGACTTGCCTTTTGCTGACAATTACTTCGACTGCGCCACAATGGGTTATGGCCTACGTAACGTGACTGACATCCCCCGCAGTCTTCAGGAATTGCACCGCGTACTCAAACCCGGTGCCAAAGCAGCTATTCTCGACCTCCACCGCCCCAGCAATTCCCTAATGCGGAGCTTTCAGCAGTTTTATCTAGACAGTCTCGTAGTGCCCATTGCTCAGCAATTTGGAATGACTCAAGAATATGCTTATATTAATCCCAGTTTAGAAAAATTCCCGATCGGCCAGGAGCAAGTCGCGATCGCCAACAAAGCCGGATTTGCCACCGCCACCCACTACCCCATTGCCGGAGCTATGATGGGAGTATTGGTATTAGTCCGTTGACTGTTGTCAGTTGTCAGTTGTCAGTTGTCAGTTGTCAGTTGTCAGTTGTCAGTTGTCAGTTGTCAGTTGTCAACAGTCAACAGTTAACAGTTAACAGTTAACAGTTAACAGTTAACAGTCAACAATCAACAATCAACAATTCCCAATTCCCAATTATTGATGAATCCCTCTGACATTTGGCTGTTGTTGGCCCCACCTGTAGTGGGAGGAATTATTGGCTATTTCACTAACGATATAGCTATCAAAATGCTGTTCCGTCCCTATCGAGCTATTTACATCAAAGGGCGGAAGTTGCCTTTCACTCCAGGCTTGATCCCCCGCAACCAAGAGCGTTTAGCAAAGCGAATTTCCGACACAATTATGGGTTCGCTGCTGACGCCACAGGAACTGCAAAACTTAGCGCGCCGCCTCCTGCAAACCGAGCGGATGCAGTCGGTGATTCTCTGGTTGTTGCAGTTGGCGCTGGATCAGGTAAAAGCAGACGCAGAGCAAAAAACCGCTAAAATTCTCGCTAACATTTTGCGAGATTTGCTGGGGGAATCTGTGCCACGAATTCTCAAAGTTTTGGCACGCCGGGAAGATTTTTTAGAAGCTCAGCTAAATCAAATTTTTGATCAAGTTTTGCTGGAGATTCAGCTAACGGAAGCTCAGGCGGCTCAGCTTGCTGAGTGGTTGTTGCAGGTAGTAATACCACCGGAAGTGCTGCGGCAGGCTTTAATTGACTTTTTGACGGATCGCAATATTTCGATCATCGATGAAGGGTTTCGAGAAAAAACCAGCGGCACTTATTGGGTAGTAGCAAATTTGTTTGGTTTGCGGAACACTTTAACTCGGCTGCGGACTTTTTGTCTGGATGACAGAGAAGCCACAAATCAGCGCTTAGCAGAGTTAACTATTTCTTTGGGGATTCGCGGGCGAATTCAGGAATGGCTGCAAAATTTGTCGATGCAAAATTTACCGGTTTCGACTGTGAGACAGTTGCGAAAAACTATGCGCGACAGTGTTCGCAGCTATGTTCAACAGCGGGGTACAGATGTACTTGAGGGGTTGAGCAAATCTATTGACTGGGAAAATATTTCGCGGTTGATTCTCAATCGCTTGCAAACTTCAGCGGTGATGAGCGCTTCCCTGGAAATTGTCAGCAAAGAACTGGCTTTGGTTTTAGAGCGTTATTTAGAGCGGGATTTAGAAAATATTGTAGCTCAGGCTATCCCGATTTTGAATATTGACCAGGTGATTGTCGATCGAGTCAAAGGTACTTCTCCTGAAGAGCTGGAGTTAGCAATTCAGGGAATTGTCAAAAGCGAGTTGCAGGGAATTGTAAATTTAGGAGGCATTTTGGGCGTTTTTGTCGGCTGTTTGCAGACAGTTGTGCTTTTGCTTCAGCGGTGATGTATTTCGGCAGTTGTGAGATATTTGTTGTAGTCTAATATTCACTCAACTTGCGCCCAAAGTACCAAAAACCCGGTTTTTCCCTAGTATTTGCTACCTAAGCCAGAGGATTTTTGGTATAAACCGGGTTTTTGTGACCCAATCCTAATTTACTTATTTTCTAAATCTATGCCAGCCCCAAATTCGGACGATCGCACAAACATCCCCAAAAACCCGCGCAACCTCAGCCGCCAACAATACGAGCGTTTAACCGCAGAAATGGCCACTCCCTACCGGCCTCTGCGACAGTTTGTTTACGTAGCTTGTGGCGCTTCGGGCTTTATCGGCGGCTTGGTTTTCCTCGCTAAAATTGCCTCTGGCCGGGAAATTGGTTCTGCTTTGCCTAATTTTGCCATCCAAGTCGCAGTTGTGGCCCTGATGGTGTTCCTGTTTCGCTGGGAGCAGCGCGCCGAGGGCCGATCCCCGAAGTCGAAGTAACAAAAATTTACAAATCGAGACAAATATCTATGTGACGTAAGGAAAAGTTAGAAATATAAAGAAATTATTATGAAATCCTGGTTTACCAGCGATCCCTGTAATGATAATGATGTGGGTTCAATTGGGGTCAGCAAATTTAAAGGCCCTAATCATAAACCGCTTGTAATTCGTTCAATTGGGGTCAGCTTTCATAAAGACCCTAAATATATAAAATAAATTTAAGCCCAGCGCCAGCCTTCACTGATAGAAGAGCTGGCGTTCGGCATTTTGATAGGCTCAGGAGCTGGGGAGATAGAATCAGTAGGGTGTGCACCGCGTACAGAGTCAAAATCCCGTACTAGGGCCCGGAACCGAGTTTTTTGCCTAGCATCCGATACAGGTAATACCAGTTCCCAAAAATCATGCAACTCTTGGCCGATGCTGGAAACCACGATCGTCCTCACTAATCCGCAAATCTACAATCTCAAAGAGGCCAGTAGCAGCGCCCGGAACCGAGTTTTTTGCCTAGCATCCGATATAGGGAATACCAGTTCCCAAAAATCATGCAACTCTTGGCCGAGGCGGGAAACCACGATCGTCCTCACTAATTCGCAATTCTAAAATCTAAAATCTAAAATGGTATAAGTGCTGGGGCGATCGAATAATTTGGCATTTGCCGAAGACCTGAGCCTGGGCAGTAACTAATGAGATGTGTCAAAGTCGAAGTAGAAAAAGATGTTAGGAGATTTGACTATGGGTCGATCATTTTTCAAAAAGCGGTGGACGTTATTTTTAGCAGCAGGCGCGGGAATTGTATTTTACAGTAATGCTGCGGCGGCTGCCGAAAAGGTAGTGCTCAAATACAGTGCGATCCGAATGACTTTACCCGTCAGCGAATTAGAATTTTTTGCAGAAACTGGGCAAATGTCGCCCGCGTTAGAAATGCTGCTGGGAAAAGCAAAAAAAGACCCGGAAGCGGTTCGCAACAGTCTGACGAGACCAGTGAAAGTCAGTCAAAGCTTTTTGGGTCGGACGCTTAACAGCAAGGTTGGCGAAATAATTCTCGATGAAGTGGGTCAGGTAATTCGCACTCCTTCTGGGAATGCAAATCGAGAAGCTTTGAGATCTGCCTTGGTGCTGTCTGCAACTAATGATAACGAGATTACCCTGCTGGAAGCGATGAAGAATTATCCTACTCCAGAAGTTTATGTGGAGGGCGATCGCTTAGTTGAAGCTTACGGCAAACTTGTAGCTTTGTCAGAACAATTGGGCGGCGTTTCAGAACGGCTGCAAGACATTTTGAACAAGATTCGTCTGCCTCGATTGTAGTGGATTTGGTCAAGGATGGTTGATTGCTTGGAGCGATCGCAGAATGTTGCTGAACCTGCATCAATTACAGGGGAGTTACATTTTTTTGTGCAAAATTT
Source organism: Microcoleus sp. S36b_A4 (assembly GCF_036700645.1). Lineage (NCBI taxonomy): Bacteria > Bacillati > Cyanobacteriota > Cyanophyceae > Oscillatoriales > Microcoleaceae > Microcoleus > Microcoleus sp. S36b_A4. Next base: position 20,253 of record NZ_JAUBPI010000039.1, read on the forward strand.
GCCTAATTTTTACACGAGTTAAAACAAAATCTAACTCCACCCAAGCTCCAAACCTCACGGGAATCTGTCATTCCTAATTCTAAAATTAAAAATCACAAATCAGATAACTTCGCTGTCAAATCTTTCTCTGGATAGATGTTCGACATCTTACAAAAAATTTATAGAGAAAGAAAACTTTTTTAAAAAAAAATATTTAAAGTAAAAAATGCGGGTAAGAGCTTGTGTATCACCCATAAACTGAAATACGATCTACTGGACATTGCAGATTCTCTATCTTAAAATATATAAATTCTGTCAGGGTCAGGCGCTTGCGAAAAAACGGCTTGTCATTAGTAAGCTTGTTATACAAAAGATGCCATTACACAAGGTATTAGCAAAAGATCTGGATAAAAAACGCTGATACTGCATTCATTAACACTTCCATTTGATCAAGTTTACTTACTGGGTAAGACTAGCAACATGAACAACAATCCTATTCGTTCAAAAGACCGTTTCTTGGTTTTCGGTGCTCCGGCGATCGAAGATGCTGAAATTCAAGAAGTGGTGGCAACCATGAAAACAGGTTGGTTGGGTACAGGCCCTAAAGTCAGGAAGTTTCAAGACGAATTCAATGCTTACAAGGGTTCCCAGTACGCGATTGCAGTCAATTCCTGTACGGCGGGACTGCACTTGAGCGTCCTCGCTGCTTGCTTGGAACCGGGGGATGAAGTCATTACTACTCCGATGACTTTTTGCGCTACAGTAAATGCCATCATCCACGCCGGGGCAACACCAGTATTGGCGGATGTAGATCCGGTGACAATGAATATTGACCCGGCTCAAGTCGAAGCTAAAATCACTTCAAAAACTAAAGCAATTTTGCCGGTTCACTTCGCAGGTCGTCCCTGCGATATGGATGCGCTTTGCGAGATTGCTCGCCGTCACAACTTGAAGTTAATTGAAGACTGTGCTCACGCGATCGAAACAGAGTACAAGGGACGGAAAGCAGGCACATTTGGCGACTTCGGATGCTTCAGCTTTTATGTCACCAAAAACATTACGACCGGGGAAGGAGGAATGATTCTGGCCGCCAGTCAAGAAGACGCCGACAGGCTCAACATTTTAGCGCTGCACGGTATGAGCAAAGATGCTTGGAAGCGCTTCAGCGACTCGGGTTACAAGCACTACCAAGTGGTGGAAGTCGGTTTTAAATACAATATGATGGATCTGCAAGCTGCGATCGGCATTCATCAATTGAAACGAGTCACGCCTTATTGGCAGCGTCGGGAGCAGGTTTGGCAGCGATACAACGAAGCATTTGCGGATTTGCCGATTACTTTGCCAGCCAACCCCGAACCGGATACAATTCATGCTTATCACCTGTACACCATTCTGGTAGATGAAGCCAAAACTGGAATCAGCCGCGACGAATTTCTCGACGCTATCAATGCTGAAAATATCGGTGTCGGCGTACATTATATGAGTATGCCGGAACATCCTGTCTATCAAAAAATGTTTGGATGGCATACCGAAGATTATCCGAATGCTGGCTACATTGGGCGGCATACAGTTAGCTTGCCGATTTCGGCCAAATTAACAGATGCAGATGTGGAAGATGTAATTGCTGCTGTTAAAAAATGTTTGGCGATCGGCAAAACTAAGAATCCAGCTTTTGCAACAGCAGGCTAAAATCCTGAAATAGTTTGCCATACAAACATCCTAGCTGTTTTTGAAGAAAAGCAGCTAGGATGTTTTTTAACTCCACAACGCCCTTTGGAAGGTAATGATCTAGCAACCTTTTCGGTTCCACCGGAGGTTTTTAATAGCCCAAACCATTGATTTTATTGCATTTACCTTCTGATTCCCCCCAAGGAGGGAGCAGGGGTGGCGAACTTCTTCCTTGTTCCTTCTGCTATACCAACTCCGGGTTTAATACCCGGTCGATGGATTTGAGATTTGAAATTTGAGATTTTAGATGCCACAAAAGCGGCCTGTACCATTTTCCGTTTGATCGGATGCCCAGATGAGTCAGACCTGATCCGCGGCCGCGATCCGGGAGCTTGTACTCTGGATATTTTCGGTCAGTGATTTTAGTACGTAATATCCACTAGGAGAGTAGGTGTAGCAGCAATTTCAAGAGACTGTTGGCGAATTCGCAGGGGGTGTTACCCATCACCTCTGGGAGGCAGTATTTCCGTTCACTATTGGTAGTTAATGGCTATATGGTCAATTTGAAATTTAGTCTAGAACCACTATTTTTAGGGGTGAGAGGTGAAGCCCTTTATTGATTCGCCAACAGTCTCTTTCAATCGCCACGTTATCTAAAACGCTTGAAAAGCCCTATTTAATAGTAAGCCAAACATCTTGGAAAAATTTTCAGCGCATTCTGGATGCTGCTGTTTCATTCTTTACAGTAAAAATACATAATTTTTGGTTCAGGGCCTTGTCAGTGAATTTACTTAATGTTATGTTGTCACCATACAATCACTGTCAGAAGGCAGAATCTACTTTTCAATCAAACAAGACTGGTCTCTAAACCGAGCCTCATTTTTCTATCTCCGTGTTTAGAAACAACTAGAAAAACTTTAGTTAATTCAAGATGAATCCTATGTTAAAACTGAGTGCTTTATTCCCAATTCATTGCAATGACCGAGCCATCAGCCACGTATTTTTTTCAGTATGCAAAGAATGGCAAAAACCTGAGCTGAATGCTCGCATGGTTGTCCCGAGTTGCGATCGCTCCTGCCGCAACTCAAATATAGTTGAAGCAATTCCGTCATTTCTGACAAACTTTTATTACCGCAGCCCTAGTGCTCCCAAAATCAAGGCAGAGAAGCGTTTTCTCAAAGATATCAAAAATTTTGATGTTGCCTACTTGTGGCCCGCTATATCATTAGATACTGTAAAGAGCGTTAACAAGCAAAGTAAGCCGATTTTTTGGGAGCGAGTTAATACTTGTCAAAGTCAAGCTAAGAGTATCCTTGACGATGCTTACTCTCGCTTGGAATTGCAACCTCAACACGCAATTACCCCAGAAAAAATTAAGACCGAAGAGCAAAAACTCAAGCTAGTTGACTTTCTGTTTTGTCCCAGTCCGGCAGTAGTAAAATCATTTCAAGAAGCCGGAGTTCCTGAAGAAAAACTGCTGTTAACCACTGAAGGTTGGTCGCCGTCGCGTTTCCCCAATTATCAATCCCAAAAACCGGCCTCAGAGGAAGTTAACGTCCTTTTCCTAGGTTTTGCCTGCGTCCGCAAAGGGACTCACCTGCTCTTGCAGGCTTGGGAGCGAGCTGGGATTAAGGGAAAGCTGACAATTTTTGGCTCCCTCGAACCGGCGATTGCTCACACTTGCAGCCATTTGCTGAAACGTCCTGATGTAGTTCACTTTGATTATGCCTTGGACTACAGTTCTGCCTATCGCCAAGCTGACTTTTTTGCCTTTCCCAGTCTGGAGGAAGGTAGCGCACTCGTTATCTATGAAGCAATGGGTCATGGTTTGCCGATTCTGGCTTCACCGATGGGAGGAGGTGGTGTGGTGCGTGATGGCGTTGAGGGCATAATTCTTCCTCCTTACGATACTGACGCCTGGGTGGAGGCACTACGAAAACTATCTAATTCTCCTGATTTGCGGGCTAAGATGGGAGCCGCCGCCCGCCAGCGAGCTTTGGAGTTTACTTGGCCAAAAGTTGCGGCTAGGCGCGGAGAGCAGATTCGGCAAAAAATGCAGGCAAAATAAAAACTCAATAGGAGAGGACTGACGAAGAGTCCTTATTTGTTAAAATCTTTAAGAAACGACTCTTCGTCCTCACGACTTGCCCGATGAGGGTTATATGACAGGACTAGATAGAAGTCCTACTCAAGTTTAATTAGGTTGACCTAATTATTAACTTTGTCATGAGTTATAGGCTCCAGAAGCTAGTCGTTGTTCAAATAACCACTGTTTGCTTTCAGGAGAATCATCCAGCCAGCGATCGATCAAGTCCGCCCATTTGACATGCAGACGCAACTCCTGCCAGGTTGAGTGAGAAGCGACAGAAAGATTGTGGTAAAGCGCTGAATCCGAAATAACTTTTTCGATACATTCTGCTAAAGCCAGAGAGTTCCCCGCCTCAAAAATCATCGAATTAATACCGTGTTTTAAGTGGGTTTTAAACATCGGGTGATCCGAAGCTACTATCGGTGTTCTAGTGCGTAAAGCGTGCTGAATTGTCAGGGGAAAACCTTCGGGATATTCGTGCCTGCTAGTAACTAACACGAGATCGGATTCTCTCATTAAAGGTTCTAAAGTGTGAGTTGGCACGATTCCCAGAAAATCTACACAATCTTTAATTTGCAGCTCTTCGACTCGCTGGGCAAAAAACTCCTCTTCACCTGTACCTGCCATTTTTAAGTGAACTGATATATTATTCCGTTTTCTTAACTTTGCTACGGCGCTCAATATATCGCCCACTCCCTTACTTTGTACTAACGAGCCAGCGTAAAAAAGTTGAATTTTTTTGATGTCCGCAGGGATGGTTTTCGGCGACAAAGAGCCGGGATTGGTCTCTAAGAGAAAGTCCCAGGGAATTATTTTATCAGCTTTTACTCCTATTTCTTTGAACAATAAAGATGAAGTAATGCCGTAAGTTCCAACCCATTCTATTTGCTCGTTATTTAACAATCGGGATAGGAAATAGTTGCGGTATTTATTGCGCCAAGTTTTTGTTGCAATAGATTCGGCAAATACAGCGATGGTTTTAATTTCCTTTTTAATGACCCACTTAAAAAGGTCGGGAAAAGTCGTCCGCAGGACTAAATGAGTCGGATTTTGCTGGGCAATTAACTCGATCAATTTTTGGGAATCAATTTTGTAATTAAATCCGCAACCGATCGCCCGCACGCCGTTTTCTAGAACCCGATCGTTAAATTCGGGTGTCATGCAGCAAATAACCGTTACTGACTCAGCTCGTTTTGCCATCTCGGTGACGGCATCAACAGAATATTTTTGAGCGTAGTATGTTTCGCTTCCACCTTTGGCTAAACGCTCAAAGGCTTCTGCGTAATCGCCGGCATACTGAACTATTACTAAGCGCATTTTCCTCTACTCTGGTTGTAGACTATTTAATAGGACTTACGGTGCAAAAAGTTTGTAAGTATGTTGATGGGGACGGTTTGATGTACCGCCACAACCGCACTATTAATTTTATTTTGCTTCAGCCTTATTATAAACAGTTCCGGCAACAGGCAGATCAATAGATAGCGGCCGCAGTCGCTTTGTATGGGGGCTTTCAGGCTAATTTTCTCGGAATTTTTCAAGTGTGTGTTGCCAGTAGAATGCGGGAATTAATCCCGACTAAGTAAGGAGAAATACTGTCCCCTGCAATTTGATCTCCGAAGTTGCGATCGACACTCACTTTCGACACTCACTATCGGCACTCACTTAGCATATTGGAGGGGATGCCAGCAGAATTGGGCTATAAAATTCACAAACCGTGACAATATTTGGTTTTAGGGTACTCAATAAGCCAAAGTTTCTAAAGTTTCCCGCAGATAGGAACGAACCTGCTGATCGATGGTGGCATTTTGCTGCTGACGCTCAAAATTGAGTTCTAGCTGCCAGCGTTGAAATCCTGAACTTGCACCGATCGCGGATTTGAGACTGCCCCAGATTTCAGAATCTCCGCACAGCTCGATCGGCTCGGCGGCTTGAGGTTCTTGTGCGATGGGTAGATAATTCGCCATATTGTTATACCTCTGTTTTAATCCCTTGTAAGGATTGAAAGCTGACCTTGACACTCTCTATTATAGATTCTTCTCTCCCAAGAGCCAACATAAAATATCCACAACCTGCGATTAAAAATTAAATATTAAGACTATTAATAATCTCTATCCGAAGAGGGGCCTTACCTATTTTTTGTACAGCATACATCTGTACAAATTAAAGTAGCTTAAACTACAATTGTCCCCCTCTTAATTTTTTATTTCACTTTTTTTCGATCGACTCTTCGGGTAGAGATGTAACGCCGTTGGTGTCAGCAGGTTTTGGGTTGACAATACTGCCGACTGACAAATTCCCTATGCTGGATGCTAGCCCAATTGACTCTGCGGGTGCAGCCACAGCGGCAGTTGTCTCGGCTGCCAAAGCCGGCAAAAGTCGATCGACTTGCCAAGGCGCGATCGTAAAATCCTGCCGAATTTTGTCTAAAATATGAGGCTTTGTCGCTGCAAATTCTGATTCCGGCGTCAGCAAAACCGCCATGACACTAGCAGACACCTGCAAAAACAGATTGCTAGCTAAAAAAGCAGCAACTGCCAACAACAATCCAGCCCACCGCCAGGAAGGAGGAAAGGGAGCCACCGAAGCCGCCAGGGGAGCCAATCGGTAAAGCTGCCACAAAATTACTGCCAGCAAAACAGCGACAAATAGAGCGAGTCCTTTATTTAACTTAGTTTTAAACCGAGTCAGAATCTGCTGCTGCAAAGAAGTTAAATTCTGCGGTTTCACCGCCACAACTAAAATACTAAAAATGTAAAAAGGGCGGAACCACTGCATCCACAGCACAGGAACAATACCGGCTACAGCCACTAAAAATATTTCTAACCAGACAGGGAGCAGGGGAGAACCCACTGCGAGTCCCAGCAAGCACAGTCCCAGGAAAATCGGCAGTGTAGCCGCCCCAGAAAGGTGAATCCACAAAAAAGGATCTGACCAAAAAGAACGCACTTTAAATAATTATTAGTTATGAATTAGGAGTTTTGAATCTTGGATTTTGAGATTTTGGGATGCACTCTTGACTCTGAAATCCGATGCCAGGAGTAAATATTTAGCTATCAAACCGAGGACTTACAAGCAGAAATCTGGTTTATTTCGGTAAGTCTTATTTGAGCGAGCGAATTTTAAATTTTAAGCAAGGGTAAAGACGATTAGGAAGTTCTTAATTCCTTCTTTATTCTTCTTTCGGTCAACTGTCAACTGTCAACTGTCAGATGAGTTTGGGAGTATTGAGTGAAGAGAAGAGTTGCGAGCGATCGGCAATTTGGTTGCGATCACTCAAAAATTCTCTTCCCCCTCAACACTCACCACTCAAAACTATTGAGAGAGAGTCCGGCGTTTAGTAACCATCCGGTAGGCTTCAATAATATCGCCATCCGCCCAGTCGCTAAACCCGCTCAAGGAAATGCCGCATTCAAAGCCAGCATTGACTTCCTTGGCATCTTCCTTCATCCGTTTTAGGGAGTCGAGGACACCTTCGTAAACGACATTGTTGCCTCGGCGCACCCGCACCTTACAGTTACGGATGACTTTGCCAGAGAGTACCATACATCCAGCCACAGCCCCGCGACCGATCGCGAAGACAGCGCGCACTTCGACTTGACCCAAAGGTTCTTCCACCAATTCGGGTTCCAGCAGGCCTTCCATCGCCCCTTGAATGTCATCCAAGAGGTTGTAGATGATGCTGTATTCCCGCACGTCTACCCCCGCTTGGTCAGCGGCGAGGCGAGCGTCGGTGGCGAGAGTAGTATTGAACCCGATAATTACAGCATTACTGGCTGCAGCGAGGTCAATATCCGTTTCTGTAATTTCCCCAGGAGCAGATAGCAGCAGTCGTAGTTGAACTTCTTTTTGAGGAAGTTGAGTCAGAGCGCCGACAATTGCTTCGAGGGAGCCTTGGACATCTGCCTTCAAGATCAAGTTGAGTTCCTTGAGAACGCCTTCCTTAGCTTGTTGAGAGAAGCCGCTGAGGCTGATCCGGCCGCCTTGCAGCAGGCGGGAATCTCGTTGGGAGGTAGCTCTTCCAGAGGCGATCGTCGCAGCTTCTTTTTCGTTTGCGAAGACATCAAACTCGTCTCCGGCGCGAGGAACTTCCCGCAGCCCCAGCACTTCCACCGCGAAGGATGGAGTTGCTTGCTCTACGCGCTCGCCCCGGTCATCGATCATTGCGCGCACCTTGCCCAAAGCCGAGCCTGCGACCACAATATCGCCCACTCGCAGAGTGCCGTTCTGCACCAGCAGAGTTGCCACTGGCCCCCTGGCCTTGTCGAGGTGAGCTTCAATCACAGTACCCTTAGCCGGCCGGTGCGGGTTGGCGTTGAGGTCTTCCATTTCCGCGACTGTCAAAATCATTTCCAACAGCGTATCCAGGTTTTCGCCTCGGATCGCGCTGACTGGAACCATCGTGATATCGCCGCCCCAGTCATCTGCCACCAAGCCGTACTCAGTAAGCTCTTGCTTCACCCGTTCCGGCTGAGCACCCTCCTTGTCAACTTTATTGATAGCCACAACAATTGGCACTTTCGCCGCTTTCGCGTGGCTGATCGCTTCAATTGTCTGGGGTCGCACGCCGTCGTCCGCCGCCACCACCAAGATGGCGATGTCCGTAACCCGTGTTCCCCGAGCCCGCATCGCTGTAAAGGCTTCGTGACCGGGCGTATCCAAAAATACCACCTGCTGGCTCTTGCCTTCGTGTACCACATCCACGTGGTAAGCACCGATGTGCTGGGTAATGCCCCCAGCTTCTCCCTGAGCCACCTTGGTTTTGCGGATCGAGTCGAGCAAGGTAGTTTTACCGTGATCCACGTGACCCATAATCGTTACTACTGGGGGACGGCGTTCGAGGTATTCCAAATCCGCTGCGTCCAGCATCTCGATCACTTTGATAGCTGGCGCTACTTTTTCTGGGGTTTCCACCTCTACGCCCATTTCTTCGGCTACCATCCTCACCGCTGGAATGTCCAGGGTTTCGGTAATATTTACCGCAATTCCTTTAGAGAACAGCCGCTTAATAATTTCGGTTTCGGGAACTGCCAAAGTAATTGCTAGTTCCTGAACGGTCATCGGTCTGCTCAGCAGCAGCTTTTCTGGACGTTCTACCTTAGCTTCGGCTGTTTTGCCCCGGTTGCCCCGTCCCCCACTAGAACTAGAAGAACTTTTATCGTGAGAAGGGCCCGGTCTTTTATTTTTTCCACTGCTTCCGGGTGCGCCCGGAGTTGGTGTTGACTTGGGTGCTGCTTGTGACTTCGCTTTAGCTGGGCGGGCTAGGGACAGGCTGACCGTGACTGGTGCTGGCATATCCAAGCCGTTTTCTAAGTCGTCGTCATCCTCATCTATTGGTTTGAGGCGAGAACGTTTTGCCTTAACAGCCTTGGCAGCTTTGGCAGCATCTGAGTTTTCGTCATCATCTTCTTCCCAAATGACCGATGTCTTTTTGGCAGGACGAGGGAGAGAGGGCCTTTCGAGGAGAGTAATCCCCAGCAACGGCGTATTATCTTCTTCATTGTCATCAGTGTCATCCCCTGCGGCTCCGGTGTCACCGCCGCGGCTACGCAGCCCGGTAGCTGACGTTGCGGGGGCAAGGCTCCGGCGCGGGCCACCGGGCTGGGGTCGATCGGCAAGTTGAGTTTTGACTGGACCACCAGCGCCTTCCCGGCGCGGTCTTTGCGCGTCGCGAGATTCGGTAGGAGATCCCGGTGCAGGTCTGCTGGGGCGGCTCGGTTTAGCCGGCGCTTCCAGAGTTTCTGAATGTCCTGATTGCTCTTGCTCGGTTTTTGCAAGTTTGAGTACCGGCTTGTTCCCCAGATTTTGTGGGGTACGGCTAGCCGAATCGGACGCCCCTCTGACGGGCGGCGACGTGAGTTTTGCCGAGGGCGCGATCGGCGCGAGTGGCGGTTGCTGGGTGCGTTCTGGAGCCTTTTCCGACGGCGGTTGAGGTGCCGACGGTGCCTGAGCCTGAGCGATGGTTTCCGGGGCGATCGCACCTACATTTTCCGACACTTCTGACGGAGCCGCCGACACAGCGACATTTGGCTTCGACAGTACAGGTCGATTGATATTCGGTTTAGCGGGAGGCTGGAGTTGTTGAGCTGCAGGCGACTTGGGAGGAGTTGCCACGGTTGCCGCCGGCTGATTTTGGTTCTCCTCGTTGCCTGCAGGCTGGGAGTTTGCACCAGCCGGTCGTACTTTTGGACTGCGTATTTCTAAAATTTGCTGCTTTTTTTGTTGGTCGTTAGGGTGAGGGCCAGATTCTCTAGATGGCGCTGCTGCTCTTTCGGGTGGAGCTGGCTTGCCGGGGGAAGAGTGGCTACTGGCTACGTATTTTTCCGCCGTTTTGCGAATGCGCTCTGCTTCGGATTCTGTAATTGTGCTGCTGTGGCTCTTGACTGAAATATTGAGCCGCTCGCAAACTGCCAAGATGTCTTTATTATCCAAATTTAGTTCCCGTGATAATTCGTAAATTCTTACTTTGCCGTTGTTCATCCACTCTGCCCTCTTTTGTGCCAACCAGTTTTTACATTGTGATTTTTTGTGCTAATGACGACATCATTCGGTGTGATTGATTCAGTGTCAGGAATCGGGGTTTTGGTACTCGCTCAGCAATTTTATCTAAAAGATGCAACTCGCTGAAGTCTGCGGTTGAAGAATTCTCAAGTCTGTTTGGGAACTTGGAACTCCGAAGTCTGAGTTTTGGCAAAACCCACTCTCTCAAGCTTCAAAGTTTGCCTTTCCACCTTGAGGATACCTCTGCTAGTACCCTACCCTTATCTAATCTGACACAAATCTTTCCAGACTGGTGGGCAGATCGGATTGGGGTTTTATAGCTGGCGCTACCGGTAATTACTGGTAGGGCTGCCAAGAGGGTTTATACAGTCGATGCCGAACTATTGTCGGTTTTTCGTCCGGCTAGACCAGAGTAAGATGTACAGTCAGATGTGGCTAAACGCTGCCAAAGTGTTTGGTACAGTTCGTCAGACACAGACGCTTTGAGCGATCGCCCAAGTCGATTTTTTTTCTGAGCTGCTTTGAGGCATTCTGCTTCCCGACAAAGGTAAGCAGAACGGCCCATGCCACGATCTAATTGTACCTGATGAGAAGGATAGAGCCTGACTACTCGCCAAAAAGCTTCCTTAGGAGCTATTTTTCGACAACTTGCACAGCACCGGTAGTTCGGTTTCATTTCTTGTGAGAGGGGGAGTAGGGGACAAATCCTCCTTGTCTGGCGAAGATAGAAAATCTTATGACAAGGAGTCAGAAGACAGAATTCAGAATTCAAAATACGCCATGCCCCAAGTCAGGGGTAAGGGTCACGGAAAGAATTTTTTCGGCTCCACGATTAAAATCGGGGGCTTTAAAGCTCGATTCTCCATCCTGTCGCACAGAACCCATGCTGGATTCTGGCTCCTGAATTCTGAATTCTTCTTCGGTAAATGTCACAGTTTTTAGACTGCGGCTTCGGTTTCCTCCGTGGCGGCTGCCTCCTCTTCCTCAAATTCTGCGGTTTCCTCGTCGTAGTCGCCTTCTAGTTCTTCGTAGTCGCCTTCTAGTTCTTCGAGCCTAGTTGCTTCTGCTGCCAATTTGCTGTCTTCGGCGGCGCGATCGTACTTAGCAATATCTTTGATATCGATTTTCCAACCGGTTAGGCGGGCTGCGAGGCGGACATTCTGACCTTCTTTGCCAATGGCAAGACTCAGTTGGTCTTCAGCGACCAAAATGTGAGCTCTCCTGCCTTCTGGAGCAACTAAACGCACTTCATCTACTCTAGCGGGACTCAGAGCGTTAGCAATATAAGTTGCTGGGTCTGGAGACCAGCGGATCACGTCGATTTTTTCGCCGCGCAATTCGTTGACTACTACCTGAATCCGCGATCCCCGCGCTCCGATGCAGGCTCCTACAGGGTCTACGTCGCGATCGAGAGTATCAACTGCTATTTTAGTCCGGGGGCCGACGTGCCGGGATGGCGGATTTGCCTCCCTGGCTACGGCGACAATCCTCACCACCCCGTCTTCTATTTCTGGTACTTCGTTAGCAAACAGGTAAACCACCAAACCTGCGTCCGCTCTAGAAACAAGTAACTGCGGCCCTCTAGTAGAGCCTTCGCCTACTTTTTTGAGATAAACCTTGAATGTAGCGTTTGCCCGGTAATTGTCGTTGGGCAACTGTTCGCGCTTAGGGAGTTCGGCATCTACTTCTGGCTGACCGAAGCTGCTGGTAACTGCTAAAATTACCGACTGCCTCTCAAACCTGAGAACTCTTGCTTGAAGAACTGTTTCTTCTAAATCTTTAAACTCTTCTTGAATCATTTTGCGCTGTTGGTCGCGCAGTTTTTGAGCTAGAACTTGTTTGGTCTGGATCGCGGCCATGCGACCAAATTCTTTTTGATTTGGTGTTACGTCTACGAGCACAATGCTCCCAGGCTGAGCTTCCGTGGCTACTTCTTGCACTTCGGAAAGTGAGATTTCGTGATCGGGATTGATGACTTCTTCGACAATAGTTTTGTTGGCTAAAACGCGGAAACCTTCTTGTTCTGCGTCTAGTTCTACATCAAAGTTGTCGAAGTATTCTTCGCTGAAGTGATCGAGTTTTTGGGTACGGCGGTAGCGTTCGTATCCTTTGAGCAGGGCTTCTCGCAAGGCTGCTTGGACGGCGTGTTTGGGTAAATTGCGTTCTTTGCTAATACCTTCGACCATTTCTTTTAGTCCGGGCAGGGGAACCATTGACATATAAAACTCTCCTTTTTTGCTGTGGTAATAAGTAACTGGTAATCGGTAATTGGTACTTGGAAATTTTCCAGAAAAAGTGATGACAGAGGAGTGATGAGTTACTGGATAGGATTAGGGAAGCTAGGTGCAGTAACAATTTATTTGTTGTTCCTCTTCAACCCGCTGCTACAGATGTGATTGTTAAAAATTAACTCGCAGCCAAGCGTTTTCAGCTTGCTGCGAGGCAATCGCAAAACTCAAAACTCAAAACTCAAAACTCAAAATTTCCTTACATCTCCTTTCCTTCGTCTAGTTCAACTTTGACAATCTGAGGGCGGGGAATTTTAACCTGTCGCCCTTTTTGATTGAGATAAACCGCTGTTTCATCCCGGCCCAGGAGTAGTCCTTTCCACTCTTTGATTCGCGAGTCCGGTTCGGTGGTTTTGGCTGTCACGGGGAAACCTTTAAAGGTAATAAATTCTCGATCGCTGCTGAGCAATCGGGATATTCCGGGACTGGAAATCTCTAGCACGTAGGCATCGGGTATGATGTCGGCTGCCTCTAACTCAGCATCGAGGGCTGTGCTCATGCGCTCGCAGTCTGCTAAACCCGTGTCTTGTTGGAGGTTGCGGATGTCTACCCGCAAGACGGGAGGATTTTGGTTGGTGTGAAACACTGCTCCCACTACTTCCAATCCCAGTGTTTCCGCAACGGGGGTAGCTAAGTCAATGATTTGTGGGATTAGGGGATGAGTCATATCGAATACTTAAGTTAAAACTCCTAAACTCGGACACGGGCAAGGAAAAATTTGGTGTTGAGATTGCTTGGCTTTGAGGTGGTTTGATTAGGTGGCTGCGACTTTCGTCTTCAACTTTGGGACTTACCCAACATCCCAGCAGGGGATCTCAAGCGGGGGGGGTACCCCTACTAAATCAGTCCTCAACTTGCAAGTCAGACGCCCTGAGCTCTTTTCCTGCGACTAATGCAACAAAAAAAGTGGGCTTGACCCACTCCTAGGTAAAACAATTTCTTCCAAGAAGTTTGAGGACTTCTTCTGATCGAAGGCAGGCCTCAGTTCTCAGTTTAGCTCGATCGCCCGCCCGGTGACAAACCGATCGCCCTCGGCCGACTGTCCGAGGGCAGAGGGGGATAGCTGACAGGGGAAATGAGGAGGACTTGATCGCCGTTTTGGAGTGGGGCGAGGGCAAATTCCTGGTGGATACCGTGATCGGGTGCGATCGATCCTAGAACAGGGGGGGAGTGACACTCAGGCGTTTTAGGACTTGCGATGCGGAGTGGCACTCAGGCGTTTTAGGACTTGCGATATGGGAGTTTCTTTGGGAAATTCTAATTTTAGTTCGGACAAGCCCTCTGCTTCTTGATAGGTGGCGAAGAGTTTGACAGTGATGGTGATTGGTAGATTAGACATGGGCGATCGCCAAATTAACGCTATATTGACCAAACAGCCAAACTAAGATTCACCATAAAAAATCCCCATTACTAATGCTGAATAGGAAGCTCAATTACAAACTCTACCCCCCATTCGGGCGAGGAAATGCAGGTCAGCGTACCACCATGTTTTGCTTCTACAATCTCACGACTAATAGACAAGCCTAAACCTGTCCCTTTACCCACTGATTTTGTAGTAAACATCGGCGTAAATAAATGCTGCATTATCTCCGGCGTTATCCCCAGCCCATTGTCAGCAATCCGAATCACCACTCTGTCGCCCTGAAGCATTGCAGTGCAGATCCGAATCTGTGGATTGTCATTGCTCTGTTGCTTTTCCCCGCAGAGCGGACAACTGATCGTAGACTCTTCTAAAGCATCAATTGCATTCGCTAATACATTCATAAACACCTGATTGATTTGCCCAGGATAGCACTCGACCAGCGGTAATTCGCCGTACTCTTTAATAACCTTAATAGCGGGGCGAGTGCCTTTACCTTTCAATCGATGACCTAAAATCAACAGGGTACTATCTAGCCCATCGTGAATATTCACTGGCGTTAGTGCCGATGTATCCAACCGAGAGAAATTACGCAGTGACATAGAAAGATTGTAAAGTCGCTCTGTTCCGACCGCCATTGAATCAATAATTTTTGGCAAATCTTCAACAATAAAATCTAACTCAATCTCCTGGCACTTATCCTCAAATTCTGATGTCGAATTAACGTTGTGCTGGCAAAGCCGGGTCATCCCGATCAAATCGGTAATATATTCCTTGGCAATAGGGATATTATTGGAGATAAAACTAACTGGATTGTTGATTTCGTGAGCCACTCCAGCTACAAGTTGACCAAGGCAAGCCATCTTTTCACTTTGAACTATTTGTACTTGAGCTTTTTTAAGATTATCCAAAGCTTGAGAAAGTTCAGCCGTTCGTTCTTCCACCCGTTTTTCTAACTCCTGCGCGAGCTGATGTAACGCTGCTTCTGCTGCGAGCCTGTCTTCAATTTCCTGTTTGAGAAGCAGATTTTGGTCGGCGAGAGTTTTAGTCAAAGAACGCAGTGTTAAATGGAGGTTGACGCGAGCTAAAACCTCCTTTTGTTCAAAAGGCTTAGTAATGTAATCCACAGCCCCTAGATTAAAGCCTTTGACCTTATCTCCTATGTCAGACAGAGCCGTCATAAAAATTACCGAAATTTCGTTCGTCAACGGACTTGCCTTCAGGCGATGACAGGTTTCAAACCCGTCAATTCCTGGCATCATCACATCTAACAGAATCAAATCAGGTTGACTATATTCAGCCTGTTCGATGGCTGTTTCGCCATCAGTTGCTACCAATATCTCCCATCCCGAACCCGCTAAAGCTTCAGAAAGCACGTCCAGATTGCTAGGATTATCATCGACGATTAAGATGCTACTTGTTTCCATATTTGCTGCCTTCATTCTTTTTCTATTCTGTGGGATGTAATAAACTCTTTGATTTTTTTGACCTGATAGCCTTGGGCTAACTGGCGCAGCTCAACAGCAAAGGACACAAATTTCTGATCCAATTTCTCTATGTGCTCAGTGCGCTTCACAATTCCTTTCACGTTGCCTCTCATCGCCAGTTCAAGTAGGAGTTCAATTTCTCCTGGCGGGGGAGCAACTACAAATTTCGATTCAGAAAGTAATTTAGCATCAGAGTAAAAGGGAATAGTGCTAATTTTTTCACTTTTTTGTTCGTCATATATCCATTCAAGTTTTAAATACTTTTGCAACATCTCAAATAGCTCTTCTGCCTGCACTGGTTTACCGAGAAAATCGTTAGCTCCCCCCTCCAAACTTTTATGTTGATCGGTAGCAAATACACTGGCAGATGAAGCAATGATTGCCACGTCTTTATAGTGTGACAAGCTTCGGATACGGCGCATCATCTCAAAGCCATCTAATACTGGCATCACCAAGTCAGTGATAATCAGATCAAACTTACACTCTTCTATTTTTTCTAAACCTTCTTGACCGTTTTTAGCTTCGGTTACTTCAAAGCCGATGGGTTCCAGGAGATTGACAATGACCGAGAGGTTTTCCCATTTGTCATCCACAACCAAAACTTTCTGCTTTCTACCTTGGTAGCCAACCAGCTTTCTTTGCTTGGCAATCGTGGCTGTATTTGCCCAGTCTGCCGCTTCCCATAAATCCAAATCTAGCCAAAAAACACTGCCTGTTCGTGACTGACTGTTTACTTGAATGGTACTACCCATCATTTCGACAATTTTCTGGCTAATTGTTAAACCTAGTCCGGTTCCTTCCGCCTGACGTTTGCTCTCTCCTACCTGTTCAAAAGGCAAAAATATTTTTTTTAATTGTTCTGGTGTCATACCAACGCCAGTATCTTCTATTTGAAACCGAATTTTGTGAATTGGTGAGGCTGGCTTTTGGTCATTGCTTTGTACCTTTTCCTCTGTCCCCTTTTCTAGATGTTCTATCTTAAAAGTCACCCCTCCACCGTCGGTAAATTTAATTGCATTGCTCAGTAAGTTAATGAGTACCTGTCGCAAGCGTTTTTCGTCAGCGTGGATGCCAGCAGGCAGGTCAGAACTGGGTTGATAAACAAAAGCAATTCCTTTTTGTTCGGCTCGGATGCGGCAGATTTCTGCGACTCCCTGTAAAAAGGAAGGAAAATGGAAATCTTTCGCGTACAGTTCCAATTTCTGGGCTTCAATTTTAGCGAGGTCTAAGATGTCATTGATCAGGGTTAGCAGGTGGGAGCCACACTGGTGAATAATACTGATGCCTTGGAGTTCCTTCGGAGCCATCGTTTTTGAGCGTTCTAGGATTTGAGCGTATCCTAAAATTCCATTGAGTGGTGTTCTCAATTCGTGACTCATATTCGCTAAAAATTCACTTTTAGCTTGGTTGGCAGTATCAGCGATTTGTTTGGCTTCCGTGAGTTGGGCGGTGCGTTCTTTTACTCGAATTTCTAGCTCGGAATTGGTCTTGGCTAGCGCCTCAAAGGATTCGCGCAACTGTTGTGCCATAAGGTTGAAAGACTGCCCCAGAACTTCTAGTTCTTCTACGCCTTTTACCTGCACATTTTTCTCTAAGTCGCCACTGGCGATCGCCCTAGAAGCTGCGCTCAAACGGAGAATCGGGCTGGTAATCCAGCGGGCGGTTAAGATTCCCAAAACGGTAGCTAGGGCCAAGGCTCCGAAACACAACAAAATGGTAGTCTGGGTATTGGCGTTAATTTGATCCATGAAATCGCTTTCAGGAACTACGACGACGATCAGCCAGTCCAATCCTCGGCTATCCTGAAATGGCATAACTTGGAGGAATTCCCGCTGGCCGGCGATCGTAAAATCCAATTGCTGAGAGCTATTAATTTTAGTGAGGTCGCCAAAGCGTTCTTTTAAATGCGCTGTTGTCAGCCGAATTAAATCATCTGTGCTATCTAAAGCATTCAGGCGATCGAGCGTGTCTTTGTTGGTGATAAATGGTTCTTTGAGAGTTGAACTGGCTACTAGGAGTCCCGAACGTTCCATAATGAATGTCTGTCCCGAACGACCGATGTTTAAGCTGTGCAGGAAGTCACTGAGGAAAGAGATCAGAAAATTAGCAACGAATACCCCGCGCAGCTCGCCACTTTCGTCATAAACTGGATGTCCGGTAGGAAGCGAGAGTGTTTTCTGACCTATAAGCGAAAAAATTTCGCTCCATGTGGGCTTGCCTAAGCGTACACTGTCTTTATACCATGAACGGCTGAGTATATTGTAGTTGCGGGAGACTGTTAAGAGCTTCGTTTGATTGCCTTTGCTATCAGATTCATAAATATGAAGTTCATTCCGATGCTCTTTGTCTGCTATTTTAAAAACTACTTTGCCATTCTCTTGGCGTTCAATGGCAATGAATTCTCCAGTTTTACTAGCAAAACCCATATTGGGCAGAGAAGGAAAGGCTTGAATTTGCTCCCACAAATAGCGTTCCGTACTCTCCAATTCGTCGGGATTTAAGTACCCTAGTCGAAGGGCATTGGCATTTAGTTGATTGACGCGAGGGGCTGTGTCTAGGTATGTGTTGAGCTGCTGCTGGATGCGGGCCGTAATTTCACTCCGCAACTGGCTGGCCACTTCGTTGACTGCTTTTTGCCCGTTGCGTAAGGATAGCCAGCCTGTCAGCCCGACGGCGACAAATATTTGCAGAACGAATGGGAATACTAAAATTAGGCGCAGGGACACCTTTTTTTTAAAACGGTTTGACAGGAAAGTGGTTGCAGAGGTCTGTGACATTGATTGGTGTTACTCCTGGGGTAACGAGTTGGCTGAAAAATCTCAGGGGAGAAGAGTGAAATGAGGCTGAGGAAATATATATTGAAAAGCAATCTATAATAGTTAGTGAAAAGTTTGAAACAGTAACTTGCTTAAAGAAGAATGGCTACTTACGTATTTTTTGTGGTATGGGTATAATAATATCTGACTAAATATACTGACGCGCCTTATTTTTTTATAGAATTGGTAAATTATTTTAGCCTTTAGAAAACCAGTTAGCAATCATATCTAATAGATTACTTGGTTTAGAGCTATGTGTAGTAGTTTTTAACTTTACTTTACAGAGGGTCTCTAAAAAGTAGAATGTCATCAAACTTACATATATATTGATATAATATACGTCTAAAAAAATTGACCTTTCTCGCTAAAAACATGACACCCCAGGCCGCTGAGAAGCCTAACGGCGGTCTAACTCACTACCGCGCTGAAGATGTGATGCACAACCCTGCAGATGACTCTGGTAGAGAATGCCGATCGCACATGAAACTTTACAATTCCAGCAAGTTTCATGTGCAGGAGTTACAGCAGGGTAATTGCTAATTGCTAATTGCTAATTGGGGACGAAAAAAATCAGTAAAGCGGTGGAGACTTGCCCTAACGCGGGGCTATCCGTTGCAGTTCTTTGGCTTGTTCTAAAATTTTCTCGAAGTCTTCTTCGCTCAACCGCTGAATGTAGTTGATTTTGAACTCTTCTAGGAAGTCGCACAGCAGCAGTTGTATTTCTTGCCAGGTTTGCTGCTGTTGCAGTTCGGTTCCTAAAGCTTGCCCGAAATGTTGAACTAGCTGGCTGGAGAGTTTGATGCTTATGGGGTCTTCGCTGGCGATTTTGAAGGCTTCGTAGGCATCTTGGGGGCCGAGGGTGGCTAATTTTGAGAGTTCTGCAACTAATTGCTGTGCTAGCTGTTCGGGCAGGTTTCCCAGGCCGGGTACTTGCTTCCATCCTTGATAGAGGGGGGATTGTTTGAGGAAGCTTTCAATATTGTACCGGAGGAGGGCTTCTAGGTCTGGCTGGAGTTGGGGAAGGACTTTGTAGACGGTTATTTGCACTAGATGGGTGGCGATCGCTTCTATTTCATTGATATTGTTGATGTCTAGATAGCGCTGTTTTGGGGATTTAAAAAGTTGACGAGCGAGTTCGCCTGTGGTAATTGATTGTTGCATCTGGTTGATGAGTTGAATTACTACAACTTCGGTCAATTCTTGGGCGAAGTTGGCGACGAAACCTCGGCTGATTTGGGTGCGTATGGGTTGGAGATCCGGCATTTTGGCTTGGTGGATGCGAATTGTGACGGGTAATATTCGCAACAGGCGCCAGAATGGGAGCAGCAGGAAGATGTCGTACCATCGCCAGAGCATGGCTGCTCGCCAAGTAACGCTGCGGTGGCGGCGGCTGATCAAGTAGGTACGGGCTAGAAATTCGATCGCGAATATGGCAATGAATGGCAGGTCGATTAGCCAGAAGTTATCGGTGAATTCGCCGTTGTCTCCGATCGCGCGGTAATAGTTGGTGGCGATTAATGGCTTGATTTTGGAGTCAAACCACTGGATTTCTTTTTGCCAGTCTTGTTTGTTTAAATAGTCTTGGCTCCAAAATCTTTGGAATGATTGTTTAGCGGAGTCTTGTGGATTCGGGACGCGATCGCGCATCCGGTCTTTTATTTTTTCTAGGGTGCCACTTTTTGATGCTACTCGAAAGGGATCTTCGTCGATCATTTTCGCGCTCAGATTGTTTATTTCCTGCAATTTGGCTGCTACTTGGGGAGAGGGCAACCCTGTTTGCACTACTTGAATTTTTAATTCTTCTAAGGTTTCCAGATATTGCTGGGTGTCTCGGTGGGGTTTAATTCCTTTAAATGGATCGTATACTTGAGTTATAACTGGCAGTTGCCGGAGGTAGAAATCACGTCCGGGCACGTAAGTTATGTCAAATAATACTAGGCTTAAATTTCCTAGGGCGACCAGTGCCATGAACCGCTCGAACCAAGGTACTTGTTGTGATTTTTTGCGGGAGTTTGGAGTTTGAGAAGGCTGTAGTTTTAGTGTCACTGGCGATTCCTAATTAAGTAGACCGAGCGAATTAGATGTAACTGGTAATAGCTGAAAAAATGGAACAGGGAAAACTGGCTAATTGTCTTGTCGCGCTCGGATTGCGATCGCGGAAGCTAGTCTTTATTTTAACGTGCGTTTGTTGGGGGTTTTTGGATTGTTGATTCCGCCTGGTTAGGTAATAATTTATGCTGCTAAAATATTAAAGCCGATCGAAGTTGACGGAAGCTGTGGCTCCCGTTAGTGTGCTTCTCTCTGGTAATAAAATTATATCTCAGGCAGAATCCTCAGTTTTTTTGGCGTTGCAGAACTAACGCGGCTGGTAATAAATTACTATTTCTGTTTGTTCTGGTGGCTCTTTGACAGCGAAATCAAATGTATTGCACGCAGTGGAGTCTAAGGTTAGATGAGGACTTCGAGTTTGAGGTCAAACCCTCAAGAGAGTTATACTTGCTCAGGGGCAGTCTGGTGAAAGCGCCCCCTCTGATCGCGAGGGTGGCTGTCGCCTCCGTAAGGTTCGAGGTCTCGCCTCTACAAAAACCAGCTCGCGATCGGACTCTTGAATAATATAAAACCCTTCCTACTAATTTTGTTCGCATTTTTTTAATATATGACATACTGCCTTAATCTCGATTGCCCAAGAGACAAGCGTCAGAACCCACCAGGCACAAAGTATTGTCTTAATTGTGGTTCAAAGCTGCTACTAAAAGACCTTTATTCAGCAACTGAACCGCTACGCGATGGGGGATTTGGCAGGACTTTTCGAGCTGTTAATCATGGAAAATTTGAGGAATTGTGCGTGATTAAACAGTTGTCGCCCCCTCAAGAGTTTCAGCGGAAGCCCGGTCATTTTAAAAAATATGTTCGATTGTTTGAACAAGAGGCAAGGCGGTTATACGAACTGAAGCACCCGCAAATTCCTCAGTTAATTTCTTATTTTGAGGAAGATGGGCGCTTGTATTTGGTGCAAGAGTTTATTGATGGCAATAATTTAAAGGATGAGTTAGATAAGTACGGTGCTTATAGCGAAATTAAAACTTGCGAACTGCTGTTAGATTTGTTACCTTTATTGAAATTTGTTCACGACCGAAATGTAATTCACCGCGATATTAAGCCTGAAAATGTCATCCGCAGATCTCGCGATCGTAAGTTAGTGCTGATAGATTTTGGGGTTTCTAAACAGGTAGTAGCTGCTGCTCCCACCAAAACTGGAACGAAGTTGGGAACTCCTGGCTACGCGGCTCTAGAACAGCGTCACGGTAGGGCTGTTCCTGCTAGCGACCTTTATAGTTTGGGGGTGACTTGCATTCGCTTGCTGACTTCTGTTATGCCTTATCTGGATATCTACGGGGACATTCACGATGACCTTTACGATCCGCTTGAAGGCCGGTGGCTTTGGAGGGAGGCTTTGCCAAAAGGAACACAAATTAGCGAGGATTTAGGTCAGGTTTTGGATAAGTTGATTCAGGAATATGTTAAAGATCGCTACAAATCGGCTGTGGAAGTTTTAGATGCTTTAAAACCTCCTGTTGTTGTTGTCCCCATGCTGGAAAAGTCGCAGCAGGCAACTGTCATTAGTCCTTCGGTTCCGACTCAACCGGTGACTGATACTCCGCTAGTTTCTGTGAATTTAGAGTCCGAAAAAGGTATTGATTATTCTCACTTGGCAAGGCTGCTGGCTGCTAAAAATTGGCGTGGTGCTGATGAGGAAACTTCTGTGAAAATGCTGGAGGTGATGCAGCAAAATTCACGGGGTTATTTGAGTGAGGAAGATATTAGGAAGTTTCCAGCTAAGGATTTGCAGACTATCGATCAACTTTGGGTGCGGCACAGTCACCGCAGATTCGGTTTTTCTGTGCAAAAGGGTTTGTGGCTCAAGTTGGGGGGAAAGCCTGGTGTTTATGATGCTACAGTTTGGGAGAAGTTTGGCGATCGAGTGGGCTGGCGGGTTAACAGCCAGTGGGTATACTATTCGGAGCTGAATTTTACTTCAAAAGCAAAGCCTGGACATTTGCCGGGGGGGACTGTTTTTGGGTGGGAAGGCGGGGTTTTGTGCGGTGTTTTGGGTTTAGGTGGGATCTGGTTTCTGCTGTCGCGGCGGGATTTGTAGAAGGAAGGTAGAAGGTAGAAGGCAGAATTTATTAGTGAGGCTGCACCCCAAGCGAAGTCGAAGTTTTAGTCATGAAAGAGTTTGAGTTGCGAATTAAAGAGTTAACAAGTTTTGAGTTTAATCATCTGTTATGTAGAAAATAGCTCTAAAAAAAGCGAAAAATAAGATATAATCACAAACCATTTTTTTTGTGCTATGTTCTTAGAGAAGGGCAAGTTTGCAAAGTCAAAAGCCAGTCCTCGGCGGTGGCCAACCATGAGGACTGGCTTTGGCTCCAATTTACCAAGGAGATTTATTTAGTATGTTGCAAGAAAAACGTCTCAAGCCGTGGACTATAGTTCGCTCGCTTCCAAATGTGGAAAAGGTGGTTGTGGGTGAGTTTCGCAGTTGGTCTGATGCAGACGGTCATTTGAAAATTCTCAAGCGGATGGTGCCGGCGGATCGATTGAGTGTTGTTTTCGATCCGGTAGTTCAAGCGTAACGTCGCTGGTAAATTGATCAGCGTGCGATCGCTCTTTGAGCTAAGCGATCGCCTTTTTTTTTGATACTGTTTTTTTACATAAAAAATGCGACCGCTAAAATGGCGATCGCAACTTGAATCATTGTCCTTAACTGCGGCGAATTTCAGTAATTTGGTCGGCAACATCCAAAATTCTTTGGGGCATGGATGGCCCGGTAAAAATCATATCCAAATGATGCGGCTTGTTGTCAATCAATGCCACCACTTCGGCTTCGGGAATCAAGCCAAAATTCACCGCTAAACTCAATTCATCGAGAATAACTAAGGAATAACGACCTTCGCGCACCGCCTTTTGAACATACTCCCACAATTGTTCGATCGATCGCGTCTCCAGCTCATCTAAATCGGCATTCTCAATGCAGCGTGACAAATCGCAGCGCACCCAATCTAAATTTTGCCCCAGCCGCACCGGATGCTGATGCCCTTGATTAATTCCCCCTTTGAGGAACTGCACCGCCAGCACGGGAGCTCCCTGTCCTGCAATTCTGAGGGCCTGAGCCATGACACTGGTAAAAAAGCAGCGGTGCGGGCCTGTAAAAACTTGCACCAGCCCTTGAACTGTGTAGGGCAAGCTGTGGGTTAAATTGAGTTTAGGGGTTTGTAACTGAGCAACCATAGGGCAATATTTAATCAGCAACTAAGTCTTGAGTGCAGCTCCGACCTTGGCGTGGCTGAAGCCTGCTTGACAATATATAGTGTACGGGGCCGAGTGCACATCGGATCGAACACTAGATATACAAGTTGTCAAAAGCTCGCGGCAGTGGCATTCGCAGTCGTTTGTTCGATTTTTGAACTCAATTAGCACTTAGGCAGAAACGGGGTTTTTTAGGAAAATACGGCGTGGATCTTGACATTTATACAGTTATAGGATGAAAAACCAAGATGATGAGAGTCTTGCGGCTTCCAGGGCTTTTCAGAAAAGGTACACACATCGCGTAAAATTTGAATGTCGCGGCACTAGGAGCAGGGACTTTGAGAGTGGTGATTCTGGGAGGGCCAGGAGCGGGAAAGGGAACTCAGGCTGAACTACTGTGCAGCAATTTGAGCCTTCCTTTGCTGGCTGTGGGGGACATTCTACGGGAGGCGATCGCAGAAGACACAGATTTAGGCAAGCTGGCGGCGTCTTATGTCGAAAAAGGGGAATTAGTTCCCGACGCAACTATGATTGAATTCTTTCGCCGCCGACTGCTGCTGTGGGATGTCTTTAATGGCTGGATATTGGAGGGCTATCCGCGAACTGCTTTTCAAGCTGAGGAGTTGGATTTTTTATTAGAGGAGTTGGCGCAGGAGCTAGATTGGGCAGTTTGGCTGAAAGTGCCGATCGAGGTTTTGCTGAGCAGGTCGATCGAGCGCGATCGATCAGATGACCACCCTGAAATTTTACAGCGTCGGCTCGATTTGTTCCACGAACGCACTATTCCTCTTTTAGAGTATTACGAACACCGCAACAAACTGTTAACTGTCGATGGCAACCAATCTCCACAACAAGTCCAGCAGGATATTCTAAAAATTGTCAGTAGTCAGTAGTCAGTAGTCAGTAGTCAGTAGTCAGTAGTCAGTAGGAAGAATTACGAATCCCCGATACTTCGGCTACGGGAGCGTACAACTGTCCCAATGCCCAATGCCCAATGCCCCATGCCCAATTACTAATTAGCTTATGTCTTTCCAACGTCCCGACGGCAGACAACCAAATCAAATTCGTCCGATTAGTTTCGATAGACAGTTTACTAAATTTGCCAGCGGTTCCGTACTCGCGAAAAGTGGCGATACTCAGGTACTTTGCAGCGTTACAATCAAGCCGGGAGTGCCTAGATTTCTGGAGAATACCGGACAAGGTTGGCTGACAGCGGAATACCGAATGCTTCCGGGATCTACGCCGCAGCGACAAGAGCGGGAATTTATGAAATTATCGGGACGGACTCAAGAGATTCAGCGGTTGATTGGGCGCAGTTTGCGATCGTGCTTGGATATGCAGCTATTGGGAGAACGCACTATACTTGTCGATGCCGATGTTTTGCAAGCGGACGCTGGGACTCGCACGACTTCAATTACTGGCGGGTTTGTGGCTGTGGCTGATGCTTTGAATAAGTTGGTGCAAAAAGGTGATTTAGTGCGATCGCCCATTATTCGTCAAGTGGCGGCCGTGTCTGTCGGACTTTTGGAAGGCGAGCCATTTTTAGATTTGAATTATCTTGAAGATGTGGCGGCTGAAATTGATTGTAATGTGGTAATGAATGGAGATTTGAATATCATCGAAATTCAGGGAACTGCGGAAGAAGGAAGTTTCAGTCGGAGTCAGTTAAATCAAATTTTGGATGTGGCAGAAACCGGGATTCAGGAATTGTTGGAGGCTCAGCGGCAAGCTTTAGTGGAGTAGGACTTACGCATGGGAGTCAAGAAACCGGGTTTTTACGATAAAACTTCGTTTCAGTCAGTAGATTTCGTAAAAAAAACCGGGTTTCTTTGGTGCAAGTGCGACATTAAGCCCTTTTTGGGACACGTCAATGCCCATTGATTGGTGTCAACTTAATCTGAAATATCACTTAACCCCAAATACCGCCAGGGGTTTAAACCTCTGGCGGTATTTGGGGTTTGACGTTAAGTTGACACAAATTGGCCCGGCGCCGTGTCCTATATATAATAATTGCGGTGCAACCGGAAACGATATCAAGCGATCGTGTGGTGGCGGACTCGGCATAAAAAATAGTGAAAATGGCGATCGCACTCGGAACTTGCTTGCTGGCGGGCGATCGACTTTTCCCGAAAAATCATTGATATCCAACCAATCACTAATCACTAATCACTAATCACCAATCACCAAGGACTCCCAATCATCACAAAAGCCGACCAATAATAAGGATGCGACAACTTTAAATCCGCAAACCCTTGCAGCGAAGCCGGCAACTCCACCCCCTCACCCCGACTCAAACCCCGCAATCGGCCACCCTCCAAACGCACATCTCCCCGCAACATCGCAATTTGCGCTTGTCGCAGCGCCGCCCCCTTAATTCGCGCCGTCTTCAACTGCTGGTAAAACTCACTCATCAATCCCAAAGTACCTTCATCACTCACGTACCACAAACTCCCCAAAGCCGTTTGCACCCCCGCTTGCAGCGCCAAACCCCCAAAACCCAACTCCGCCTGTGCATCTCCCACCGCAGTCCGACAAGCACTTAAAACTAACATATTCACCTGCGGATCATTCAATCTCAAATCCCGCAATTCATCCAGTCGCAGCCGACTATTCCACAACTGAATAAAAGAATTATTTGGTACTCCAGGTCGAAATTCGCCGTGAGTAGCTAAGTGAATAACCCCAAAAGGTCGGCTTTGATGCTGTCGCTTCAAATTCTCCAAAGTGAAACCCTCATTTAGAAAACTCACTCCGGGCCACTCTCTAGAAATAGCTGCTATTTCAGCAGGAACCGCAGGCAAAGGATTCAACTCGGAAAATTCCGAGGCACCCATTGCTAAAACTTGAGTATTTCTGAGATCTACGTAGCGAGTATCGGTTAAATTAATGCTGGGCATCAGGCTGAGATTGTACTTTTCCACCAAAAATTGCTGTCCGTCGTGCAAAGCAGCAAAGGGCATACCTCTCAAACCTCGATCGACAACAAAGGAAATAGTATCCGTTTCGCAGCTTTTTAAACTGTCCTCTAAAGGCGCAATCATCCACTTATAAAGCTGTTGGGAAGATGGTAGATAACTCGTAGTAGCCCGGACTCCCGGTTTGGTAATCTCACCCCTGAACTCATTTACAACTTTCAGAAGTTCTTGTCGGTTCGCTGACGGCACACTTTTGTGAACCACTTCCCCGCAAGAAGTTATCAGCATTAAATTTAATTCTTCGGGCTGCGAGAACAGATAAATTAAGCTTGGTTTCGTGCCGGTTTGTGCGCCTACCGATGCTAACTTTTTTTGAATTTCCTCTGGTGATACCAACTCGTCGCTGATGTTGATGGCTAAATATTCCCCGAATTCTTGGCTGAAAGATTTGTCCAGCAGAGACAAAGCTGCCGATATTTTGCCGGCCTCCAAATTCCTGCCGATGTCGCCGCGAAATGCTGACTGAATAACAGAATCTCTGATTTTTGAATCGATGAAATTTCTGATTCCTCTGGGAAATTGCATTCTTTCGGGCGGCATCCTGTCTCCGGGTTTTCCTATATCCCGCGATATTCTATTTTGGTTCTGTCGCTGTTGACGGCTAAAGGGTTGGTTGCTATCGGGGAAAAGCGATCGCCCTCGATCTAATGGAAATCTATCTCTTGGTGATATTGGGGGCGAATTGGGGTTATTGGGATTATTCGGATTGTCGGGATTGATGGGATTATTCGGATTGTCGGGATTGAGGGGATTATTCGGATTGTCGGGATTGAGGGGATTATTCGGATTGTCGGGATTGAGGGGATTATTCGGATTGTTGGGATTGAGGGGATTATTCGGATTGATGGGATTGAGGGGATTATTCGGATTGTCGGGATTGATGGGATTATTGGGATTGTCGGGATTAGTTGGTTGGTTGGTAGTGACGATCGCACTATTGCCTTGAGTGTAAGAATTTATGAACGATCGCCCTTGAGTAATCGTACCTGAAGCATTGCTGGCGATCGCCCCAGCAGTACCGTTAGTCGTCGCATCTCCCACCGCAAAAGGCGTCGGCGGAGTGACATCGCCACCGCCGTGGCGGATCGTAA
This sequence comes from Microcoleus sp. S36b_A4, assembly GCF_036700645.1. Taxonomy (NCBI): domain Bacteria; kingdom Bacillati; phylum Cyanobacteriota; class Cyanophyceae; order Oscillatoriales; family Microcoleaceae; genus Microcoleus; species Microcoleus sp. S36b_A4. The sequence goes on from NZ_JAUBPI010000039.1 coordinate 47,814, forward strand.
CTGTACCGGGTTGAGTGTCGCCAAGAGTCGAGATGCTAACAGGAGTCCCGTTTTGGCCAAAAGTACCCGTCACTCGAACTAAACCCGGAGTTCCGATCTCAACATTACCGCCCGGAGCATTTATGGATGCAACGCTGATATCATTTTGAGCGTTAAGATTTACTGTAGAAGTGCGATCTGCCCTAACAACAGGATTAACATTTATTTGTCCAATTCTGATTTCGTTTGCGGCTAAAATACTCACAATTTCCGCAGCATTTATATTGCCAGTGCTGACACTTCCCCTACTGCTATTAACATCAACAGCGACTCCCTGCAAATTCCCCGTATTCACATTGTCTAACGCTCTGAAAGTGATATTTTCTGTTGCAGTGATGTTGGTCATTTGCAGATTCCCGCTAGTGCTATTGACATTCACTCTCTCTCCCTGCAAATTTCCGGAACTTACATTACCAGAAGCTGTTACATTAATATTCCCAGTGGCTGTGGTATTTGCAGTTTGAATTGTTCCAGAGTTACTATTGACGTTCACTTCCACTCCCTGCAAATTTCCGGAAGTTACATCGCCAGAAGCTGTTACATTAATGTTCCCAAGGGATGTAGTATTGCCGATCGCAATTTTTCCCCCATCGCTATTGACATCAACTGATCCTCCTAGCAAATTCACTGCATTTAAGTCGCTGGATGCTCTCAAAGCAATAGTGCCAGTGCCAGCATCGATCGATAGAACTCTAATATTAGTTTGGGCATCCAAATTTACTGTAGGAATGCGATTGCTTCCGTCTGTGCTGGTGGTAGGATTTACATTAATTGTCCCTGCTGTAATTTGCTGTCCTGCCAAAAGTCTGACATCTCCATTCGTAGCGATCGCACCCGTATTGACACTCCCATTGGTGCTAGCACTGACAGTCGCAGCGGTGAGATTGCCTACCGTTAAGTCTCTAAAAGCTGTCAAATTAATATTCTCAGTTGCTGTGATATTGACTGGTGTAGTATTAGGCACAATGGTATTGGCATCAGTCAAAACTCCCAATTCACCGGAGTTACTGGTAATATCAACATTAGAACCCTGCAAAGTCCCAAAATTCACATTGCCAAAAGCTCTGAGTACGATCGACCCGGAAGTCCCAGTATCGATCGACCCTGTTACTATATTGCCTTGAACAGTATTCAGACTAATACTGCCGTTGATATCAGCACGAGTAATGTCATTTGTCAATATAATATTGTCATTAGCTTGAATATCAATTGTCGAACTAGACGTTAATCTGCCCCCAACTAGCACTCCTGCTTCCCTGCTTTCGAGATTTATTTGACCGCCATTAATATCTCTAGTTGCGATACTTCCCGGCGCTGACAAAATTACCGGCCCGCCTGCCGAAATATTTTCAACAGAAATCAAATTGCTTGATAAAAGTGGACTTGTAAATATTGAATCTTCACCTAAACTGTTACTAACAGGATTTAGCAAATTTGCCACTCCAGCCCGTAGAATTAAGGCCGGACTGCTGGTTAAAATAGCAATATCTGGATCACCGCTCACATTTTCCCTACCCAATGCACTATCGGGGCCGGTAATTGTAATATCCTCGGCAACAATGCTCCCCTTCGCCTCGACTTTCAGCGAAACTCCGGTATAATCTCCAAAGAAAACATCTCCTTCCGAACTGATAATCGGGTCAAATAAACTGACAAAGTTTCCCGGCATTCCCGACAAATTGCGAATAGAAAAATTGCCACCAGAAACAAAGTGGGAATCCCCCGAAATAATGCCGTTGCTAACCAAACTCAAATTGCCGCCGCTTTGGAATTGCGGGGGAAGAGATAAGCCGCCGATCGCATTTTGAGTGAGAATATCAATAGTGCGAGATCCCTGAATGTATAAATTCCCCCCAGCCTGCGCCAAAAAAGGATTCTGGGCGCTGTCCCTGACCCGCACCGCATCCCCACCCAGCAAACTCAAATCCCCCGTAGTTTGCAGCCTAGTGCCCGCTAACGTGAGATTTTCCGCAGCCCATAAATTCGCACTTCCCGCATTCAACTGCGGCAGCCCAGACACATTAGCAGCAATCGCCACATCCCCAGAATTCACCTGCAAACCAGAATCCACAAGCCGCACAGAACCGTCATCACCAACCGCAACACCCGCCGCCTGATTTTGCCCAGTACCTGTCAGCAACTGCGGCAAAGAAACAGGATTCAAAGTCTGTGCAGAAATACCAAAATTTCCGCCCGTTGCTATTTCCAAACTCAACAAATGCCCCGGTTGACTAATGCGGAGAACCTGATCTCCCCCAACAGCAGCAACAGTAATTTTCCCGCCCGCCGCCGACAACTGTCCGGTACTAACAACCGTACCGCCAAGCAAAGCCAAATTTTGCCCAGGAGTCACCGATAAATTGCCAGCATTAACAATACTTCCCGGTACACCCGGACTAAAATAAAAAGCATTTGGCGTACCAACCAAGGCGCTGAAATTATTTGTACCCGCAGCATTAAACCAATTTGAACCAAAACCGACACCATTCGCAGTAGTTGCAGTAAAAGCCGCCGGCACATTCAAACTCGCGTTCGGGCCAAACACAATCCCCGCAGGATTTATTAGAAAAAGATTAGAATTGCCGCCCGTCACAGTAATTAAACCGTTAATTAGCGAAGCGTCCCCGCCAGCAATTCGAGCTAATATATTCTGAATAGCCGAATTAGTCAGAAAATTAGCAATTTGACCTTGATTCAAGCCAAACTGCCCAAAACTGTGAAAAAGATTCGCGCCGTCTCCCGACAAACTGCCACCGTTGATATCGTAGCGGTTGCCGCTGGGGGTGACAACAGTACCCGTACCGTCAGCAGCAGGCACTATCGGCTGTGCTTGCGCGAAAGTATTAAAAATTAACAAAGAAAACGGACAAATAAATAGCCCGACCTTTTTAATCTTTAAGTTGGCATTTTTCATAGCAGCAAGTAAAACTATCCTAATTGCCTTAATTATCGCACTTGCAAACAACTTACCTCTAAATGACAAATTAATTCGCTCATGACAACTCCCAAAATCAAAAGCCTCTACACAGACGGCGCTTGTTCCGGCAACCCAGGCCCAGGCGGCTGGGGTGCAGTAGTTTGTTTCGCCGACGGCAATTGTCACGAACTCGGGGGTGGAGACCCCCAAACTACTAACAACCGCATGGAAATGCAGGCAGCAGTCGCTGCGCTGGAATTTTTTGCCAATTCCGGTCAAACCGAACCAGTCACCGTTTACACCGACAGCGAATACGTTAAAAACGGCATCACTAAATGGATACAAGGCTGGAAAAATAAAGGCTGGAAAACCTCAACGGGCAAAGATGTTGTCAACCAAGACCTTTGGCATCTGCTAGACAAGCTGAATTCCCGGCACATCAAGTGGGAACACGTCCGCGGCCACTCCGGCGACTTCTACAACGACAGATGCGATGAAATCGCCCGCAGCTTCTCGCACAATCTCACTCCCCAACTGCAACAGCAGAAACCAACGGGAGACGAGGCCGGGGCGGGCACGGGGGCATCGCCCCTACACTTTGAAAACACAATTGTTTCGGAAGAAACGGACGCAACTGGTAACAAAACGATAGAATCCTATGTCATAACTTCTGACCTTCCGATCTCCAACTCTACCATGATGGATTCAACTGCCGATACCCTGGAGAACTTGCCCCGCGAGGTGAGGGTTCAAGACCTCCGCAATCTGATCGAAACGTTGCACATCGCCGACGAGGTTGCTACGAAAGGCTACTTGATTACCAGTTCTGAACTGGCTGATTTGATGGATGTAAATGCCAGCGCTGTCACCAGTCGCGGAGACAACTGGGTTTGGCGAAATTGGGTAGTGTCGCGGGTGCGGCGCGAAGGCAACCAAATTCTCTGGCAATTAGAGAGAATCGACCACGTTAGTACAACTGATTAGTGGTTAGTCATGAGTTATTGGTTGATTAATGACTGATGACTAATGACTGTCTCAAAGCAAAATTTGGCAAAGTTCCGTAGGGACACAACATGAGTTGTGTCCTTTTAGTCATCAGTTGAGTAAACAGATTACTTAACATCAGTCCCAGTTAAAAGAAAGAATCCAACTGTCTGTAAGCCCGTGCTCAAAACCCTCATAAAATCAGTGATTTCCCATCTAAAATCTCAAATTGCAAATCGAAAATAGCATGAGTATCAGCTTGCGAACAGTCACTGCTACCAGATATGTCACTCCCTTGCGCGAGGGCGGGTCGCTACCCGCGATCGTCGAAGCAGATGATGATGGTATGTACGTGCTCAAATTTCGCGGTGCCGGCCAGGGAGCCAAATCTCTGATCGCCGAGCTAGTGGCGGGAGAGATTGCTCGCGCCTCCGGGCTGCCAATCCCCGAACTCGTCTTTGTTGAACTCGATCCCGAACTGGCTCGCACTGAGCCTGACCCGGAAATTCAAGATTTGATCCGAGCAAGTGCTGGCCTCAACCTAGCCCTTGACTATCTCCCCGGTTCCATCACATTTGACCCGATCGCGGGGAAGTCCGAAGCGGATTTGGCCTCAGAAATCGTCTGGTTCGATGCTTTTGTGACCAACATCGATCGCACCCCGCGCAATGCAAATATGCTGGTATGGCACCGCCGGCTTTGGCTGATCGATCACGGTGCAGCCCTCTACTTCCACCACACTTGGAAAGATTATCTCTCGCGCAGCCGCGATCGTTTTCCGCCTATCAAAGACCACGTTTTGCTGCGTTTTGCCAGTACGCTGGAAGCGGCAAATTCAAAGATGACTCAAACGCTAACCCCGGACATCATTCGCAACATTGTTAAACTAATTCCTGATACTTGGCTGGTGGGAGATTCTCCTTTCAGCGATAGCAACCAACATCGCAATGCTTATATCGAGTACCTGCTAAATCGGCTAGAATCACCACATATTTTTTTGGAGGAAGCGATTAGTGCCCGATCGATTTCTTTATGATTATGCGATTATCCGCGTCGTTCCCAAAGTTGAACGCGAGGAGTTTATCAACGTGGGGGCGATCGTTTCCTGCGGTACGAAAAAATTCCTCGAAGCCCGTATCGAAATTGATGAACAGCGCTTGATGGCGATCGACTCAACGTTGGATCTGGAAATGATTCGCAATCACCTAGCAGTCATTCCCATCATTTGTGCAGGTGGCAAGGAATCTGGCGCGATCGGTCAACTTCCCCACAGAGAGCGCTTTCACTGGCTCGTAGCACCCCGCAGCACGATCGTTCAGACATCGCGGGTACACACTGGTTTTTGCCAGAGTCTACCGGGTGCGATCGAACACTTGCTCGACACAATGGTGCGATCGTCAAGCCGAAAACCATCTCTAAACGCTCGGTTGCTAGCGGCTGGAATTGACTCTCACGAGATGCGATCGCACTCTAGTTAGCGTCAGCTTGTCGGTTAGATGCTGCTTTGAGCTTGGTGAGCGATCTATCCATTTCGGAAAACAGCCAGAATAGAAGCATCCTCAAGCTGTTTTAGCTAAAAATGAGAACGCCAGAACAAGAGTCTTGACCGATAACTTTTCTAAAGTGTTAGCAGCAGTTTCGCAAGGTAGAAAGATGATGCAAATTGAACAGACAAATATGACTTTCCCTCTCTGGGGTTTAGCAATTTTCATTTTGTGGACGATCGCGGTTGTTATCCTGCTACTAACAGTCAGGATTCGGCATCTATCTGCAGGCGGATCGGTAAAAGATTTCGGTACACAAAACGACGACAGCTTGCTTTGGCGACTATTTCGAGTACAATCCAACTTGATAGAAAACCTGCCTTTGTATTTGGGAGTTGTTTTCCTTCTAACCGTTAGGGGTGTTTCAGGAACAGCAGTAGATTTGCTGATTGTTGTGTACATCCTATTTCGGCTTGTACATTCAGTGATTCACATCGCTGGCCTCGATCCAAAGTTTCGGTTATTCAGCTTAGTAATTCAGTTAAGCTGTTTGGTAGCCTTAACTATTATGGCAGTTTTTTAGTTGAGTAATTACGCAATTGACAGCTATATATAGTAGGGTGCGTCAAGGGCTAACCCTAATTGTTTCTTACACAGCGTAAGTCTGACGCACCTTACAAGTCGATCGCCCCTGTGACATTATTGCCTGTGATTTTGCTAACTTATGGAAGTTTATGAACCGAATATATCGTGCGATCGCTGTTATTTTAATTGTATTAGGCTGCATTACTTTTGTTTTAGTTCAGCCACCGCAATCAGCATTAACCGTACCACCTAAAGTGCAAGAATCTCCGCCTCGCGGAGGAGATGTTGCTCAGACAATTAATTTTGGACGGCACTTTCAAGAGCTAGGAGTTGAAGGCTCGATCGCAATTTACGATTTGAATAGCGATCGGCTTTATCAACACAACCCGCAGCGTAACGCCACAGCTTTTTTACCCGCATCTACATTTAAGATTCTCAACTCTCTGATTTCCTTAGAAACCGGGGTAGTTTCAGATGAGCTTGCTGTGCTAACTTGGGATGGAATTCAAAGGCAAATTCCCGCATGGAATCGAGACTTGAATATGAGAGAAGCCATGAAACTTTCCGCCGTTTGGTTTTACCAAGTTCTCGCCCGCCGAGTCGGGCACGAGCAAATGCAAAAATGGGTAGCTAAAGTCGGTTATGGCAACCAAAAAATCGGTAACAAAGACGATATTGACAAATTCTGGTTAGAAGGAGAACTGCGAATCACACCCAACGAGCAAATTCAATTTCTCCGCCGTCTCTACAAAAACGACTTACCCTTTTCTGAGCGATCGCTGTCCCTGGTGAAAGACATCATAATTGTTGAACAAACTCCTGATTACACAATTAGGGCAAAAACAGGCTGGGCAGGCTTTGGAGAACAAACAAAGCCTCAACTTGGCTGGTATGTAGGTTATTTAGAAAAGGATAAAAATGTTTATTTTTTTGCTACAAACATTGACATCCGCAACAATAATGACGCACCTGCAAGAATCGAGTTAACGCGCCGTTGCTTCAAGGATCTGGCGCTGCTGTAAGTGCGTTATTTGTTCTCTAATATTCGCAAAAACGCCAGCGCCTCGGCTAACGGTGACAGCCAAAACACCCATTTATTCGATGCCTGAGTTCGATCGTAGGAAGCGGAGTCTTTTAAATCTTTTAGAGCTTACGCAATTGGCCCATATAGCAATCCTTGCAGGTGTCGTAAACTTTTTACCCCACCCCAACCCTCCCCTTAGTAAGGGGAGGGAGTAAGAAATTCACAAATGATTTAGGATTGCTATATATATAGTTGCTATCGTGCTATAGCAATCCTAAATCATTATCAAGACTATGATACAATTATATGCAATACTTGATTGTGACCATAAAAAAATGAATAACTTACAACTGCAAGAAAAAGATATGGAAAAAGAAATAGCCCAATTAGAAGATTTCATTAAAAGCGATCTCGATGCAAGAGAACTAAAACGAGCAATAGCTGTAAGGATGGCGCTGTCAGGTAATATCTACCATGAAATCAGCAAGATTTTAGGTGTAAGTAAATTTTTTATTGGTTATTGGAAAAAACAATTTAAAACCAAAGGTATCGCCGGAATCAAACTAGGACATAAAGGGTCAAAAGGGTATTTAACAGCTCGACAAAATACTGAAGTAATCGAGTGGTTAAAGAATAAAGAATATTGGAATTTAGATGAGTTGGTTACTTATTTAGCTCAAGAGTTTGGTGTGATGTATAAATCAAAACAGAGTTACTATGAACTTTTCGACCGGGCGAAAATAAGTTGGAAAAAAACTCAAAAAGCTAATCCTAAATTTGATAAAGAACTGGTAAAAAAAAAGACGGAAGAGATTAACGATATTTTATTTAAAAACAAAGCTGGTATAGAGTCTGGAGAAATAATAGTATTGTTTTTAGATGAATGTCATCTACTTCATGGTGATCTAACTGGTTATGTTTGGGGTCAATCAAAAATCAGAATTGAAGTCCCAATTACCAATGAAAAAGATAGACAAACTTATTTTGGCGCCCTCAATTATCAAAGCAAAAAATTCCATATTCAGAGCCATCCATCTGGTGATGGAGAATCCACAGTTAAATTCATAAAATACTTACAAAATAAATATAAAAATCGCAAGATTATCTTGATTTGGGATGGAGCTAGTTATCATAAATATGGAGAATTTAGAGAGTTTTTATTAGAACTAAATGGTGACAAAGAACCTGAGAATTGGTCAATTACTTGTATTTTATTTGCTCCCAATGCTCCCCAACAGAATCCCGTTGAAGATATTTGGCTACAAGCTAAAAACTTTTTAAGAAAGTATTGGTATTTATGTAGATCTTTTAAAATTGTCAAGTTTTTGTTTGAGTTTTTCACTAACGAACATAAATTTGATTTCCCCAAAATACGTCAATATACTTACACAGAAAAAATAATTTAGGATTGAGCTAAATAGAGAAAATCATTTAGGATTGCTATATATTTCATTTCTTCCAGCAAGGCGACAATCATCTAAGAGAGCATTAAGTTCTTCAACGACTAGCCAGGGGTTTCGACCTTTCAAACAAGCTGCGATCGCTGCTTCATAGGGATTTCTGCCAGTTTTTTTTACTGCTGCGATCGCCTGTTTGTTAGACAATCCCCGCCCGCTGACCAACCAAGCAGCCAAAACCTGTCCTGTACGTCCGATCCCCCCAGAACAGTGAACTACCACCCGTTCGCCTTTGTTATTTGCAGATTCCAAGAACGGCAATATGCGATCGATTAAAATATCGCGATCGACCAATTCAAAGTCTGCAATCGGCGCCCAGCAAACTCGATCGCACCCAAATATTTTCCTATATGTTCCCAGTAAATCAGTGTAGCGGATGAGTTGGGTCGGAGCCAGCAAGCAGCAAACTTGCTTGATATTATGCCCCTGCATAAATTCAATCCAGCGAGCAATTTCTGCATCGCGGTATCCTGGTCTGGCTGCACCAAACACAATCTATTCCTTCTCTGAAGCCGCAGCGAATTTGTGCATACTGTTTTCAATATTTTTACCTATAATTAAGAAAGACGCACAAATCCTGAATCAACAATGAAAAACAAGAGCTCGATCGGTTTAATGAACTGGCTGCAACCCAAACCAGAAACCGTTTTGCTATGCGACTCAATTGCAGCAGCTTCTGACATGGCATTCATGCTCAACGGTGAGTGGGATGGGTGCAATAGTTTGGTGCTCCCTAAATCCGACAAGGTAGCAATTGAAGCAGCCGCTAGTTTGCTGGAGACATCGTGGTGCTACCAAAATACTTGCGAACCGGTTTTAATTCGGCTGGAAGTTGACGAATTGGTGCGCCGTTATGCTATTGGAGACAGGTTTTTTATTAATGCTAACTTGCGATGCGCGCAATTTAGCGAACTCTGCTTGGAAAATATTGATTTGAGTTATGCTAAATTGAATTTAGCTAACTTCAGGGGCACTAATTTAAGCAAAGCCAACTTAATGGCAGCACAGATGCCAGCAGCAAATTTGAGTGGCAGCAATTTGAGTAAATCGCAACTTGTGAGGGCGAATTTATCAGGAGCAAATTTATCGGATGCTAATCTCAGAGGTGCAGATTTGAGTTATGCAGATTTAAGCAATGTTTGTTTAACAGGTGCTGATTTAAGAGGTGCAAATTTAGCGAGAACAGACTTAAGAAAAACAAGCTTAGATGGGGCGATTTTTGAGTGATACCAAATCCCGCTTAAATACTTTCTCTCACACCTTCTGCGTACATCCTGTCAACATTTATCTGCGTTAATCCGCGTACATCCGCCACCATCTGCGGTTAAAGTTCCAAAGTAATTAACTGAGCAATTTCATCCGTTTGAAAACCCAACGCCATCGGCTTTTGCACTTGGGGAATCACTTGCACATCATAGAGTTCTGTGACAATTCCTTCAAACCGCAACCAGTGAACGATCGCCCCAGTAGTCAAATCGATCGCCATCATACCACAGCGAGCCTCAGCATCCTTGGCTGCCAACAACTCATCCAATTCTAAACCGCTAAAAGTGTTGTCACCTCCCCTCGGTTTCGAGAGTCCAACAATTGCCCAATTTTGCGAAAATGCTAGTCCTCGCACATATCCGGGACAAAACGCAATCGCCTCAAATTTCCCTGTTTCTAAATCCACATATCCCAATTCCCCTCTCCCCGAATTCAGCAGCCACAATTTATCTTGATACCAGCGCGGTGAGTGTGGCATTGACAATCCCGTAACGATAATATCGTTAGATTCAATATCAATAACTATACCGCCATTTTTTCTGCGATCGCGCCAGCCATCCACGACATCCGACTGACTCGACGCTGTGACATATTTCGCCTCCCCAGCTACCATTGCCAAACCGTTGAGGTGACAGCGGTCTTCATTTATATATTGTGAGATAAAACCTGGTTTCCAGAGAGGTTTGCAACTGTGGCGATCGCTCAAAGTAGCAATACAATTAAACAAAGTGCTAATAAAAATGATTTGATTATTTTTATCGACAGCGATATCGTGAATGTCGATATCACCTGTAGTATAGCCGATTCTTGGTATATATAATTTATCGTATCCTTGGTATAATTTCCCGGATTCTAAGACATTATCTAATTGCCAAAGTTGATATTTTGAACTTAAATAAAGGCGTTCCGGCGTGCAGAAAAGCCCCATTGCGCGATCGAATATTCGCCAAAAAGCCGAGATTCTGTTGGTTTCTGGCACAGCACCGATTAACATTAATCTACTGGTTTGATAAGTAGTGCAAGCGAGGCTGATTTGTTGTTGGGTTAACCAAGATGGAAAATCGTGATCGCCAAAAATCTCGTGTTCGTGGACTGTAGGGGAAACTGCGGCATCGTTATTCATAGAATCTGAAGGCATATCTTTAATATATCCAAAATATAACGCATCGTATCCACATACAATTCAGATATAATCTCTCCCCTCTTAGGGCAGGGGTTAGGTTATTTATCAAAAGTGAGATGCTCCCGTTTCAACCCCACCACGAACTCACATTGTCTAATTTACATAAAATTTCCAACTAAATATAAAGATTTAGTAAACGAAAAGCTAAATCTGGGGAATGGCGCTCAAACCTTGCTAAGGTCTTGGTAATCAAGAATCCAAGGTGTCATCTGCCAAAAGGTAGAAATACAGCATATAAAAACTCAAATCGAGCTACAGAACCTTTGCAGTTCAACAATCAGGCATTCTAACCGAAGCCCAAATATATGAAAACTCTAGCTGAGATTAACCGTTCCGCCAAAAAAATATTTCCCTTAGTTGATTGCACTAGCAACAAGCCAACATCCATAGTCATCCTTGACCCCACAATACCCGACAGCCACCACATAGCCTCTGGTATCAAACCGGGCACTGCCACCTACATCCTCGAAAGCCAGCCGGATGCCGTAGAGCAAATCACCACAATCCTAGCTCAGCATACAGGCATTACTTCCCTCCACATCATCACCCACGGCAGCCCTGGCAGCCTGTACTTAGGCACAACAGAACTAAACAGCAGCAACATAGAAAACCACACCCAACAGTTGCAACAGTGGCGACACGCCCTCAGCGCCAACGCCAGCATCATATTATATGGATGTAACATAGCCGCCGGAGACAGAGGCCACAAATTCCTCACTCAACTGCACCAACTCACAGGCGCAAACATCGCCGCCAATCCCAATACCACAGGTAACAACAAAAAAGGCGGCACCTGGGATATCCCCCAACACATCCCCCCATCCGCCCAAGCGCCCAAACTAATTCTCACCGAAACCACCCTCACAACCTACAGCGGCGTACTAGGCTTCGCCCCCCAAGTTCCCTTCACTACTGGTCCTAACCCTTTCTCCGTCAGCATCGGCGACTTCAACGGCGACGGGAAACCAGACTTAGCAACGGCGAACGGCAGTGGCAACGCCTCCATCCTGCTCAACACCACCGCCACCGGAGCCGCCACCCCCACTTTCTCCCCCCAAGTCCCCTTCCCTACTGGCAGTGTCCCCTACTCCGTCAGCATCGGCGACTTCAACGGCGACGGGAAACCAGACTTAGCTGTGGCGAACATAAACAGCAACAGTGCCTCCATCCTGCTCAACACCACCGCCACCGGAGCCGCCACCCCCACCTTCTCCCCCCAAGTCCCCTTCCCTACTGGCAGTGTCCCCAGATCCGTCAGCATCGGCGACTTCAACGGCGACGGGAAACCAGACTTAGCTGTGGCGAACTCCAACAGCAACAGTGCCTCCATCCTGCTCAACACCACCGCCAAAGTTACTGCTGTCACCGCCACCACCCCCAACGCCAGCTACGGTGTCGGTTCTACCATCGCCATCACTGTCACCTTCGATGCCGCTGTCAACGTCACCGGCACACCCCGACTGCAAGTAGAAACAGGCACAACTGACCAATTTGCCAACTACGTCTCTGGTAGTGGCGGTACAACTCTCACCTTTAACTATGTAGTGCAACCCGGAGACAATTCTGCTGACTTAGAATACCTCTCCACAAGTGCCCTCACCCTCAACGGCGGCACCATTAAAGAGACTGTTGCCACCGCTTTTGATGCTTTCTTAACCCTCCCTGCCCTAGCCACAGCCAACTCCCTCGGCGGTAGCAAAGCCATAGTAATTGATACCGTTGCACCCACCATCACCAGCGTCACCTCTACCACCGCCAACGGCCTTTACGGGACAACTAGCAACATCAACGTCACCGTCAACTTCAGCGAAGCAGTTACTTTAGCAGGCGGTAACATGACAGTCGCCTTAGACACAGGCGGCACTGTAACTATTGCACCTTTCACCGGCACATCTGCTGTCGGCACCTACACTCCAGCCACCGGACAAAATAGCACCGATCTCAACTCAACAACCATAACTTTAGCAACTGGTGCAACCTTAAGAGATGCTGCCAGCAATAATGCAACATTAACTATTCCTGCGGGGCAGTCTTTAGCTAACAATAAAGCCATAGTTGTAGACACCGTTGTACCAACAGTAGCCTTAACATCCGCATCACCAACCACCACAAACGCACCATTTTTAGTAACAGCAACATTCAGCGAAAGCGTCACAGGATTTATAGCCAGCGACGTGAATCTGACTAACAGTACAATTAGCGGTTTCACAGGTAGCGGCACAACTTATACTTTCACCGTTACGCCTACTGCTGATGGCCCTGTCACAGTTAACGTCCCAGCAGCTACAGCCACAGATACCGCTGGTAACAACAATACCGCTGCGGCTCAATTAACTCGTACCGCCGATATTACAGCCCCCACAGTAGCCTTAACATCCGCATCCCCCACAACCACAAACGCACCATTTTTAGTCACAGCAACATTCAGCGAAAACGTCACAGGATTTATCGCCAGCGATGTGACTCTGACTAACAGTACGATTAGCAACTTCACAGGTAGCGGCACAACTTATACTTTCACAGTTACACCAACAGCCACTGGCAATGTCACAGTTGATATTCCCGCAGCTACAGCGATTGATACCGTTGGTAATAACAATACCGCAGCCACGCAACTGACTCGTACTGCCGATATTACAGCCCCCACAGTAGCCCTCACATCAACATCACCAACCACCACAAACGCACCATTTGATGTGACAGCAACATTCAGCGAAAACGTCACAGGATTTACTGACACTGACGTGACAGTTGGTAACGGCACTGTTAGCGGATTTACAGGTAGTGGCACAACTTATAATTTCACAGTTACACCAACTGCAACTGGCGCTGTCACCGTAGATATCCCAGCAGCTACAGCCACAGATACCGTTGGTAACAACAACACCGCAGCCACTCAACTAACTCGCACTGCCGATATTACCGCACCCACAGTAGCCCTCACATCTGCATCACCCGCAAACACAAACGCACCATTTATAGTCACAGCAACATTCAGCGAAAACGTCACAGGATTTACTGACACTGACGTGACAGTTGGTAACGGCACTGTTAGCGGATT
>NZ_JAUBPI010000003.1:0-40776 GCF_036700645.1 Microcoleus sp. S36b_A4
ATAAGTTTCCCACGATCCCAGACCCATGCAAATACTACCCTTGACAATTTCCCTTTTTCCTTAACTTGTCACCAATGGAGTCCGTAACAGCCGTAGGCGGTAGCAACTTCGGCGTTTGAGTCGCACAGCAAGGGAAAAGGCAGTTGATATTTAGCTGCAAACTTGGCGTGGGCCCCCGCCCCGTCTGTACTGACGCCGAGGACTGCTATATTGCGCGACTGGTAGTATGAGTAAATGTCGCGAAAGCCGCAAGCTTCTTTGGTACAGCCAGGGGTATTGTCCCTAGGGTAAAAATAAAGTACAACTCGCCGCCCTCGAAAATCTGCAAGGCTGACGATATTGCCTTGCGCGTCGGGCAGGCTGAAGACAGGAGCTACGTCACCGGGTTGTATAGTCATTGGTCGTATTTGTCAAGAGTTTATAGAAATCTTCTGGAAGATTGACAACATTGCGTCCCGATCAAACCCAGATTCCCAGCGACTTGAATCCCCGTGTTCTTTTTTCTGGGTCTTGTACCGGGTGTGCTATGATCGTCATCGGTCTAAAATTGAGTATAACTAGCCAACGTAAAAACTTAACTGGATTAGTTGAGTGCGTAGTCACACCTAACGGTGTTGCGGTTTAGGAAAGCTAAATTTGAAGAAAACCTAACTACATAAAGAGAACTGATCGAGTACGGTAGGGCATACCGGAATTAACGCTTGGGGAGAAGACACCTATATTTTGGCTGGAGAAATCCTGTCGCCAGTAAGTGACTTCGCTGAACCAAGAATCTCAGTCACCAAGAGTGCACAGAGTGTCAAACTTAAGAATCCCTGGGCGTGAAAGCCCGGGGACTGTCAATGTTTATTAGTGAGGTCAGAATGGCTAAGCGCCGCAATCTCAAGAAAGAGAAGGCACAACGAAATCAAGCATACGCTCGCAAGTTTCGCAAGCGGAGAAATCAAGATATGTTCTCCAACAAGAGAAGACGATTTGACGGCGGTAACGGCGGTGGCATGGGCGCCATGAGCGGTGGCGGCAGAGACAAAGACATGGCTGCTGCTGAAGATTAATTGAGTCAGGCTATCTGCCGAACTTAGAACCAGAGTGGAAAGCACGATCGTTCTAAGGAGAGATAGCCAGCCGGAATTTGTCGAATAATTCAACGATGTTTAGGCGATCCGATCGCGCGCAGCGATAAGTGATTTTCTCACTTGTTCAAACCCGGTACCCCCGTAACTATTGCGAGCCGCCACCACTTGCTGAGGTGCGATCGCGCTGTAAATGTCTGTCTCAAAAGCTGGGTGCAAGTCTTTCCACTCCTCAAGTGTCAAATCTTTGAGGAGTTTGCCCCCCGAAAGGCAAGTTTTGACGACTTTGCCGACAAGGTTGTAAGCTTCCCGGAAGGGAACGCCTTTGGCGGCCAAGTAGTCGGCTACGTCTGTAGCATTAGAAAAGTCTTCTGTAACGGCAGCGGCGAGGCGATCGCCATTAAAGGCGATGCCTTCCCGCAGCAAAATGGTCATTGCTTCCAAGCAACCTTGTACCGTTTTGACAGTATCAAACAAAGCCTCTTTATCTTCTTGCAAATCTTTGTTGTAGGCCAAAGGAAGTCCCTTCACTACTACCAACAAGGCTTGCAAGTTACCGAACACCCGCCCCGCTTTGCCTCGCACCAACTCCGGCACGTCGGGATTTTTTTTCTGGGGCATGATGCTAGAACCAGTAGCGCAGCTATCTTTGAGCGTAATAAATCCAAATTCGTGAGAAGACCACAAAATCATTTCTTCTGACAAGCGGCTCAGGTGTACCAGAATCAAGCTGGCGGCAGCGAGAAATTCGATCGCAAAATCTCGATCGCTCACTCCATCTAAGCTATTAGCATAAACCTTGTCAAATTGCAAGAGTTCTGCAGTATAATGTCGGTCGATCGGGAAAGTCGTCCCCGCCAACGCGCCACAACCCAAAGGCGAAACATTGACCCGCTTGCAGACATCGCCGAGACGTTCCCAATCGCGATCGGTCATTTCAAAATAAGCTAAAAGGTAATGAGCCAAACTGATCGGCTGAGCGCGCTGCAAATGAGTGTAACCGGGAATTAAAGTTTCCACGTTACGATCGGCAAGATCGAGCAAAACCCCTTGAAATTCCCGTAATTGCTCGCGAATTTCTGCGATGCGATCGCGCAAATACAAGCGAGTATCAGTGCCGGCTTGATCGTTGCGTGATCGGGCAGTGTGCAACTTTTTCCCAGCATCTCCCACGATATCCGTCAGCCGCTTCTCTACAGCGAAGTGAACGTCTTCTGCATCAACTCCGGGAACAAAAAGTCCTTGGCGGTATTCGCGGCGAATCTGTTCCAAACCATTAACTAACTGTTCGCCTTCTGCTGCGGAAATAATCCCGGTTTTGGCCAGCATTTTAGCGTGAGCGACAGAACCAGTCAAGTCATACTCAATCAATTCAATATCGAAGCCAATACTAGCATTGAATCGGGCGATCGCCGGGTGCAGCGCCGATTCAAATCTTTGACTCCAAGTTTTTTGTTGTGTTGTCATTGCTCAAGCTAAAACTAGATTGTATCTCTCTTGCAGAAGTCTATAAAAACCGATTTGTAGCAAAGACTAAAGTCCTTCCTCCGGTTTGTAGTCTGGACTTTAGTCATCCCTTCCCAATTCACCAAGAAAAAACTCACGTCCTGACTAACAACTTTTTATACATCTTTTTACCAGAAAAAACTGAAGTCTGGACTACAAAATTGTGAAACTTTTGCTGCATCCGAAAGAACTGAGGTTGGGGCGACAAACCTTTTAAATCTGTTACCGATACCTTCTTCGACAAGAATTTTAACGAAAAATCCCTTTAAAGAACCAGCCCACAAAAATACCTATAAAAAAAGCTCCTATTTGACCAGTCGAAACAAAATTGTTCCAAGCTTTCTGGAAATTCGTAAAAATTTCGTAACTTTGACCCAAAAGCACCGACGAACTCAAATGAGATTTCAAAACTACCATGTGAGCAGCATCGTGCCAATTAATCGAGTTGATTAATCCAGCAGTAATTTCCGGCATTAAATTAACTATCATGGTGATTTTCTCCTGCTAAAGGTGTTACCCTGAGTACAACCAGTGTCATGTCATCTTCGTTACGATTGCCGATGCCGATAAACTGGTGAACGCGATCGAACAAATAATCCAAAATTTCTTCAGACTGCTGATAATTTTGACAGGCCCACTGAAAAGCCGAGGTCAAGTTATCCTCATCAAACCGATCGCCCCTTTGATTAGAAGCATCGGTAAATCCGTCTGTGTAATAAATAATAGTATCTCCTGGCTGCAATTGAATGTGGGCTTCTTGGTAAAGCGAATCAGCATCCAGCCCAATTAACATTCCCTCCAAAGTATCAAGCTGAAGAATCGAATTAGTGGCAGCTTGCCACAGCAAAGGCGGGTGGTGAGCAGCATTGCTGTAAGACAAAACGCGAGTTTTCGGGTCATACTCCGAATAAAACAGAGTCACAAAACGGTGGGAATTTTCCAAATCCGCGTGCATAACCCGGTTTAAATGTTGCAAAATTCTCGACGGCGAGTGGCGGTTCAAAACCTCCGCCCGCAGCATACCCCGTGTCATCGTCATCAACAGGCCAGCCGGTACTCCTTTGCCCATCACGTCGCCGATCACAATGCTCCAGCGGCCCTTGTCGATTTTGGACTTGAGATTTTTAATTAGGGATGGGGGGTGTTCCCCCTCATCTTCCTTGCCGATCGGGTCATAGTCAGCGGGAATAAAATCATAATAATCTCCGCCGACTCTGCTCGCAGTTTGGCAGCGGGCGGCCACGTCAAGGCCCGGAATTTTCGGACAACTACGGGGTTGCAGCCGCAATTGAATTTCCGCCCCGATTTCTAACTCTCTGTCTAAGCGGTCTTTTTCCGCCAACTTAACAGTAAGTTCGTCTTTGCAAATAGCCACAGCGGTTTGATCCGCCACCAACCGAACTAATTTCTGTCTGCTGGGAGTCCAGAGATATTGCGGATCACTGCTAAAAACATACAGCCGTCCGCGTTCCAAATTGTTGACTAAAATTGGCGCCCCAAACAAATGAACATCCGGGCCCAAATAACGACCGACTTGCAAGTCTAGACTAGAAGTTTGCCCAGAGGTTTCCGAAAACGATGCAGCAGTAGCACCCACACCTGCTGTAGCTTGTCTGGTGGCTATTTCCAGCGCTTTTCGCATATCTTGGCACTGCCGTCCTTCCTGACAATGCAACTGCTGGAACCTGACTTGACCGTTGGGTTTGAAAAGCACTAAAGCTCCCCCGTCGGCGTCCGTAACGCGAGTCGCCACCAAAGGCACCAACTCCAAAAATTGGTTGAGATTGTTAAAACTTCGCAGGGCAAATCCCAGCGAGCCCAACATATCTTGAACGTTGTGCTGATATCGGTGCAAACGCGCCACCAGTTCTTTGAGGGCAAATACTGGCGTCGCGTCGGTGGAATTGCGACCCGAAGGGCGGTCAGCAGGTTGAGGTGAGGGGCGAGGCAAAGGCACAGCAGTCATTGTAAATGTGTGATTTTCGATCTTAGACGGAGTAATGATTGAGGACTTACGGGCCACTTGAACAGAAACCCGTTTTTTTTTCGAGCAAGTAGTTTAGTTTGATCGAGTAAGTTGGGCACTAGGACATGAGTATAAACTTAAGTCTAAAATTCTTAAGAAATCTGGTTTATAGCTGAGTCTAGATACCCCTAAATCCACGCCGCTTGCTTTATTTGGGTGGCCCCAAGACCGCAGCGGCTTCCCTTAAGCAGGGGGACTTTAACCATTTGCTGTCGCCCTTCTTAAGGGTAGGGCCAGGCAGGGCTGTTTCGGGGCAACTACGGGGGGATTGCCCCTACGGAAAACCAAGGTTTTGTAGGGCGGTGCCCCTGTGTCCGCCCAGCCTATAAACGAGTCGGGGTTTCAGATATCGGGGCAGCCACGGGGGGCAGCCACTACAAGAGAATGAAACAGCCCTGGAGGGCTAGGGGTATCGGGAAGATTGTGCAATCAGACAGCAGACTGATACTCAATTTGAGCTTAATTTGACACGCTACTGGCACTTTGAATCCAAACCAGCAAGAACAGGGGAAAGTATTGTTTCTAGGTATTTAGTTTTCACTCGCCGCCCGTGGTGGCGCAAGTCCTGCGATGGTAGTTTGAGGTTAAGGATTTGAGATTTTGAACCTCTGTACCCGCCTCCAACAATCGGGACGACCACAGATACCTGATCAATCTAAAATCTAAAATCTAAAATCTAAAATCGAGTAGGGCTTCCACAAATTCGTAACTAGAAAACGGGCGCAAGTCTTCGATGCTTTCCCCGACTCCAATAAAGCGGATGGGCAGACCAAGCTGCTGCACTACTGCTAGGGCAACACCACCTTTAGCAGAACCGTCGAGTTTTGTCAATACTACTCCACTTAATTTTGCCGATTCTGCGAACACTTCTGCCTGTCGCAAACCATTTTGACCCAGTGTGGCATCCAAGACCAGTAGAGATTCTACGGTAGCGCCTGGGGCTTTCTTGTCTACAATGCGACGGATTTTACTTAATTCGTCCATCAGATTTTTTTTGTTTTGCAGGCGGCCTGCGGTGTCTACGATCAGCAGTTCTGTGCCGCGGGCGCTGGCGGCGGCGATCGCATCAAACACGACAGCAGCCGGATCGGTATTTTTCCCTGGGTTGGCAATAATTTCGACCCCACTGCGGGAACCCCAAACTTTCACCTGTTCGACGGCGGCGGCGCGGAAAGTGTCGGCGGCAGCAATCAGGGTTTTGTAGCCGGATTTTTGAGCAATATGGGCAAGTTTGCCGATCGTCGTAGTTTTGCCCGCACCGTTGACTCCTACGACTAACCAGATGTTAAAAGTGTCTTTTTCCGGGGCAAATGTCAGGCTGTAGGCGGGATTACCGGCGGCGGTTTCGGCACAGGGAGCGTCCAGAATGTCGCGCAGGATGGTTTTCAGGTAGGCGAGAGCCTGTTCTGGGGGCAGCACTTCTTGTGTGAGTCTTTCTTGGAGGCGACTGATAATGATGTCGGTGGCTGCGACTCCGACATCGGCTTGCAGGAGCAAAGTCTCAATTTCGGCTACTGCGTCTTGATTGAGCGGCCCTTGACCGACGATCGCTTTTAGTCGATTAATTAAGCTGCGACGAGTTCTTTCTAAGCCTTTCCGCAGTTTTTGCAGCCAAGTGATTTCTTCGACAGATACTTGGTCTGGTCGGCGGCCTTGACTGGCTAAGATTTCTGAAGACCACAGGAAGCCTTCGTCAAAGGCGAAACCGGGAATTTCTTCGATAATTGCGGCTCTCTCGGCGGCGGCTGCAATTACGTCTGGTTCTTCAATGGCAGTTTCTTTGAGGCGTTCGATGCGCTCCATGCGATCGGCCTGAGCTCTGGCCCAAAAGGGCAAGGCTTCGGCTGCTTCGCCGTCGGATGCGAGTGATTCGGTTTCTACAACCTCGGTTGCAGGTTCGGCAATTTCTATATTTTCTGCTGTAACTTCTAATTGTTGAGCTATCGGTGCAATGTCGATCGCCCCGGCTGTGGGTTGCAGGGTTTCTGCAATTTCTGCAGGCGTTGCTGCATCGAGTTCCGAAACCTCGGTTGCTTCAACTGTTGCTGGTGCTGCAACTTCTGGAACTTCTGCAACAGTTGGTGCTGTGGGTGCTGGTTCAAGTTCGATCGTCTCCGTTGCTTCAATAATCGCCGGTTCTGCAACTTCTGCAACTGTCGCGATTTCTGCTTCGGCTGCTGGAACATCGGGCGCTGCTGTCTCGGAAACTTCTGTTTCGGGTTTTTGCTGTTTTTGAATATTTTTGTAAGCAGCTTTTGCCCAATTAAGATAATCTTCGGCTACAGCAGGAGAAGCTTGCTCTGTTGTATCTGTTTGAGGCTCAACCGGTGCGGATTTTGCCGACTCATCTTGCGGCTGTTCGGGTGTTGCCTCTGTTTCAGAAGATTTGTTTTCGCTGTACTGGCGACGAAACCAATTAAATACCATAGGAAATTGGGAATATAGTTATTAGTCCTTAGTTTAGAGCGGATTGCGGATTGCGGATTGCGGATTGCTAATGACTCTGGGTACGGTTCGCGCCCCGGCCTGCACCCTCCGGGTAAGGTGTCCACCAAGCACCCGGAGGACTGATGACTAAGGACTAGGGACTAACAACTTCTGCATTGATTTTATCGACTACTCGGCGAAGGACTCCGTTGATGAAGCGATGTCCTTCGTCGCCGCTGTAGCGTTTTGCCAGTTGGACGGCTTCGTTGACGCTGACTTGTTCGGGTAAGCCGAGATATAGCATTTCGGCGATCGCGATTCTCATGATATCTCGATCGATCCGGGGCAACCGTTCTATTTGCCAGTCTACAAGGGATTCCGAGAGCAATTCATCAATTTGAACACGGTTGGCGCTGACTTTCGTCAGAATTTGCAAAGCATAGGTGCGGACATCTTGCTGGTTGGCTAGCTGGATTAGTTCTGGAAACTCCATTGCTGAACCGAGACGGTTGATTGCGGTTTGGGTGAGTTCGACTGCTTCCCGTACCATTGTTCTAGCACTTTGTATATCGGAGGCGCGGATTTCGCTGGCAAGCAGTTTGTCGCTACTCCGCTGCACTTCGGATGCTGCTGCTTCTAGGGATTCTTGAACTTCTGCTGTCAGGGTACGGATGGCGGCGAGGAGAACATCTTGCAGTTTCTTGGCTTCTAAGATTTCTGGATTCGTCGGCAGTTGGCTGATGCCGAGGAGGGCGAGTTCGCGTGCTGTTTCGCGGGCTTTTTTCATAGTTTTTAGATAGGAATTGAGAATTTAGGAATTTGGGAATTTTTGAGATTGCTAGGCGCTGGTTCAGAGCATAGACTTGGACTTTAGCAGAAAAACTCGCAAAAAACCCGCCCTGAGTCACGATTGTTTCTGGGTAGGTTTTGGAGAGATATTATCTGTTATGGGGAAAGTAAAGTTTAGAGTTTCAAACCCGCTAAACCGCGAGCATCTGAGTTTTGCTTTTACAGGAGTGCGAGCGGGACGCCCGCTATATATATATGTAGCGGGCGTCCCGCTCGCACTCCTAAAAAACGCTTTTTACTCTCATTGAGATGCTCTCTAAACCTGACTCTACAGATTGATGTCTTCGTTTAGTCTTCTTCGACTGGAACAGCCTGGTATCTTGATTCGGATACCAAGGGTTCGAGTGTTTTGCCCTTAATATTTTCGGGGGTTACTGCAATTGAGTTGTTGGGGTTCACGATGCCGCCGGAGATGATGACTTTAAAGGCATCTTCGATCGACATAGACAAATTGACTAAATCTGCCTCCGGGACTATAGCGTACCATCCGGTGGTGGGGTTGGGAGTGGTGGGGATGAAAATGCCGATCGGGGTTTCACCGGAAAGGTGAGGCGGGATGTCGTTACTCTCGATCGTACCCGTCACAAATGCTAAAGTCCAGATTCCCCGCCGGGGATATTCCACTAACACCACGCGGCGAAATTTGTCGTTTGAGTTGAGGAGGGTTCCCAGCAGTTGTTTGAGGGTTTTGTAAACCGAACCCGCTAGGGGAATTGCCTGCAACACCCGTTCGCCAAAGTCTAGCAGCCACTTGCCGAAAATGTTGCGGGCCATTAAACCGATGACTAAAATGCTCAGCAGGGGTACAGCCAGCCCTACTAAAAGATTTAGCAGATTCACCAAAATCGGGTGGAGTCCGTCAAAAGGGTTGATCTGCTTGGGAATTTTGGTGAGAAAATTGATCACCCAACTGGCGACGGTAATTGTCAGCCAGATGGTGGTAGCTAAGGGTATCACTACCAATAGTCCTGCGATCAGGTCGTTTTTTAAGTCTTGTTTGATGCGTTGGAGCACGGCGGGTCAAATCTCCTCGTAACTGGTTGCCAATAACCTGAATAAACCTGAGACTAAAGCAACTGCACGGGCTTTACTGGATGTCACCATAGACAATCGTCTTCAATTCTGCTAAACCCTACCCTTTCTGAGGGGGAAGAGTTAGGGATCGCCGGTGCTGTACCTTTATTTTAAAGAATTATTGCAAGTTGGCGCTTAGTTTTAATATATGCGGGCTGTGCACCAGCTCACCGTATTGTATATTTTAAGACATTTTGGGTCGGTTCAATCAATAAGCCGATCGGTCAGAGACAGCCGGGGAGTCGCAGTGTAGCGAGTCCAGATCAAATTTTCTGTGATTTGCATAGGAAATTAATTGGTCGATCGAGCTTTCTCAGATTTTCGGCTGGGTGGCACTTCGTTGTACCGAATTCAGGGGAACCTCTGCAGGTTGACTACAGAGTCTCTGCCAAAATATATCTTTGGATAGATGCAGTATAACTATATCTTAGTATGAAAGCGGTGATTTTTGATGGGCGACAGCGATAAACAAAACAACAGTTACCTACCATGCAACTGTTGCATGGTAGGCAAATCCGGCAAAAAGTAAAGCATACAGACCAGCAACTTTGACTTTTTTGACAGGATTGATCGATATTCAGGAAATAAGGGCATAATTCAACCGAATTCGAGCTTGAGAGGAGCGGCAAAGCAATATAGAATTAACTTGGGCATCACTACAAAAAAATAATCTGCCAAACGAGGTAGCAGTAGTTAGTAGCAAGCGAGATAAATTACTACATAGCTAGTTGTTTCTAGCCAGAAGCGCAAAACTATTTGTTTAACAGGGTATAGCTAAACTGCTACATAGAAGCAAGACTCCAGCGATGCCGATTTCTTGGAAGCCGACGAAAGTTAAGGAAAAACAAGCGTACTAGCCGCTCAAGTCAGAGCGGGGATTTACCCCGCTGCAAGCAGCAATAGACTTGATTAGAAGCTAGGATTGAGATATGAATGCTCAACTCATGAAACCAATTGATTTTTACATTTTTTTATGCCATTAAAAACGCAAGACTTTTGTGGGCTTCACTTAAAGCCGCAGCCAGATCAAATTTTGTATCAGATAATTAATATTTAAGTAAAAGGAATTTTTGTGAAAACGCTCAGTATCCTCTTAGTAGAAGACAGTCCCCTAGATGCCGAACTGATTGAGGCATATCTAATAGATGGCGGGCTCCAATTTTCTCTGGTGTGTGTGGAAAATCGAGAAGACTTTGCCACGGCGCTGGAAAAACAACGTTTTGACATTATTTTGGCAGATTATATGCTGCCTTGTTTTAACGGTATAGCTGCGCTGGAAATTGCCCACACTACTTGTCCGGGAGTGCCGTTTATTTTTGTTTCGGCTACTTTGGGTGAGGAAGTAGCGATAGAAACTTTGAAAAGCGGCGCTACTGATTATGTTCTCAAACGCCGTTTGATACGGCTGGTGCCGTCGATTGAGCGGGCCCTGCGGGAAGTTCAAGAACGGAACGAGCGCAAGCAAGCCGAAGCACAGCAGCAGGAGAGCGAAGCTCGATTTCGGATCATGGCGGATACCGCGCCGGTAATGATTTGGATGTCGGACACTGACCAACTTGGCGATTACTTTAACAAAGTTTGGCTGGAGTTTACCGGTAGAACTTTAGCGCAAGAAATGGGCACGGGTTGGATGGAAAACTTGCACCCTGATGACTTGCCAGAATGTCTGGATATTTACCAAAAAGCCTTCCACGCTGGCAGCGAGTACCGGCTCGAATGCCGGCTGAGACGCTATGACGGTGAATACCGCTGGGTTTTGGGTACAGGCGTACCCCGGTACAGACCCGATCGCACTTTTGCAGGTTACATCGGTTCTTACATCGATATTAGCGATCGAAAACAGGCAGAACAAGAACGCGCTGCCGCTTTGTCCCGCGAACAAGCAGCGAGGTTGCAAGCAGAAGAAACAGCTAAAGCGCTGCAATCGGCAAACGATAAAATTACTAACATTCTCGAAAGCATTACTGATGCTTTTATCGCTGTTGATTTAAATTGGAACTATACCTATCTCAACCACCAAGCTATTGAGCTGTTAGGCAGACCACAAGCAGAACTGATTGGTAAAAAAATGTGGGATATATTTCCCTGGGCTGTGGATTTACAGTTTTATAAAATGGCGACCAAAGCATTAGCAGAAAAGGTAACGATCGAGTATGAAGAATTCGTACCGTTATGGAATAAGTGGTTGAAGATGCGTTTTTATCCTTCTGATTCTGGTTTGTCGGGTTACATCCAAGACGTTACCGATCGCAAGCAAACAGAAGCTGCACTCCAGGCTAGCGAAGAAAAGCTGAGAATGTTAGCCGAAGCTAACTTGATAGGAATTATCTTCGGGGATGTTGACGGCGGTATCATCGAGGCCAATGATGAATTTTTGCGGATAGTTGGTTACACGCGGGAACAGTTGCAGCGCGGTGAATTAAACTCGATTGACATCACGCCGCCGGAGTACCAGTCTCTCGACAAGAAGGGGATGGCAGAGGCACAAGCAACGGGGGCTTGCACTCCCTACGAAAAGGAATTCTGGAGGAGAGACGGTAGCCGGATTCCGGTGTTGATCGGATATGTTTTGCTGGCGCAAAAGCGGCAAGAATCTGTGGGTTTTATTCTCGATTTAACGGTTGGCAAGCAGTTGGAAAGAGAACTGCAAGATCGAGCCGAGGAATTGGCGCGGGCGAACCGGATTAAAGACGAGTTTCTAGGAACTTTGTCCCACGAATTGCGGACGCCGCTGAATGCGATGCTGGGATGGGCACAACTGCTGCGAAACCGCAAGTTTGACGAAAAAACGACTGTTCGGGCTCTGGAAACGATCGACCGCAATACACGAGCGCTGGCAACTCTGATCGAGGATTTACTGGACGTGTCACAGATTATTACCGGGAAACTGTCGCTGAATTTGCGTTGGGTGGATGTGATTTCGACTGTTGAGGCTGCGATCGATACTCTCGCGCCCGCGATTGCGGCCAAAAATATTGAAATTGTGACGGATTTCGACCCAACGGCAGGACGGATTTTTGCCGATTCCGGTCGCTTGCAGCAGGTAGCGTGGAATTTGCTGTCGAATGCGATTAAGTTTACTCCAGATGGCGGGCAGGTGAGGGTGGCGGTGCGAAAGATGGAGAGGACTTTGGCCCGTGAGGAATCCGCTTGCTGTAAAAATTTGTCGCCCGCTAGTGTCGAAATTGAGGTTAGTGACACGGGACAAGGGATTTCAGAAGAGTTTTTGCCGCACGTTTTCGAGCGGTTCAGCCAAGCTGACAGCTCTACAAGGCGCTCGTACAACGGATTGGGTTTGGGTTTGGCCCTAGTGCGGCATTTTGTGGAAATGCACGGGGGGACGGTGCAAGCCGAATCGGCCGGGAAGGGAAAAGGGTCGAGGTTTTTAGTGAGATTGCCAATTCAACAGCTTCATTGCGACGCTGGATTGTCTGTTGCTGGACTTGTGGAGTTAGCGATTCCTCAAAGCAGGGCGCGAGCCCCTGTAAAGGACTCTTTTGTCAGCAGCAATCTTTCTGGAGTGCGAGTCTTGGTGGTCGATATCGACGCGGATTCCCTGGATTTTGCGTGTACAGTGCTCGAAGATTGCGGGGCCCAGGTGGAGACTGCTAACTCTGGAATGGCTGCCATGGAGGTGATTGAAAGGCTGAATCCGGATGTGTTGGCGATCGATATCGGGATACAGGCCCTTGACGGAGAGGCTCTGCTGCGGCAAGTGCGATCGCGGATGGTGGACAGGGAAATTCCGGCGTTGGCGTTCACGGCGGTTGGTAGGGTAGAGGAACGGATACGGGCACTGCAGCAAGGTTTTCAAATTTACGTGCCCAAGCCGATCGAGCCTGCTGAGTTGGTGGCGGTGGTGGCAAGTTTGGCGGCGCGCTCAAAGATTTTAGATTTTAGATTTTAGATTGACTCCGCGATGACGGATGTCGTAACTACACATCATTTTTCTTGCATTCGAGCGATCGGAAAATTCGGCAGAACAACGTTTTTCTTAGTAGGAATCAGAACTCTATCTAACTTGTCAAGCCCCAACAGTTATAAATTTAATTAGCCTCAAAGTTGGTAATTTTTGATACTGATAGCAGTTTCTAAAACGAATGCAACTGTAGAAAAGTTCCCAACCCTGATCATCATCAGTAGTCCGACTTCTAAAATCTAAAATCTAAAATCTAAAATCTAAAATCTAAAACTGTATGAGTTGCAGGGACGATCGTCCTTAACTGTATCTCCTCAAATATCAAGTTCAGTAAATACGTGCTTCAATTGAAAAATGCCATGTCGGGGTCAATGCTTCTCGCACTCCTCTATTTCGCGCCCTACAAGGATTTTGTGTCGCTCTTGGATTTTTCTGGGCCCTGGTTTCAACTATCGACTAGATACCAGTTGCACCCGACCGGCATCCATTTCATCCATTAATAACTCTAAAGCCTCATAATCAATATCGGAGATGTAGCCCAAACGGGTGAGCTCGTAGTTGATTTCGTTTTCAATGTCAGGCGTTAACTGCTTAATGTAGAGGGCTTTTTCTACAAGATTACGAATAGCATAGGTTGCTTGCATAGTAGCTCAGAGAACTCCGTACAATTTAATTATTATCTGAACAGCCGATCGCGCGCGTGATCTAAATCAGAACTAACAAGTGATTTCAATTACATTATTCACTTTTATCTAACAGCCAGGGGACAGTCGATCGCATTTTTTAGAATTCTCAAGACTAAACCTGCCCGCATAAATAAAAAATAGTATAGTAGCTTACGTTTCCTTCGCAAATCTTGCACAAAATTTTATAAAAAAGAGTCAATAAATAAAGATTCAGTAAAATTACTGAAAACAACTGGTCGATTTCGCTCAGAGCAAGTTAGGCTCAGAGTAATCAAGTAGGTTTAGGCTTACATCTGTCCAGCACAGTAGTTGAAAGTACGTAGCAACCATAGGTTTGACATATGCAGACACTTCTTGCCCATAAACCAATTACGGTGATTCGACCCCTAGACCACCTGAATGCAGCCACCTGCGGAGAATTCGGACGGCAACTCATGACAGCAATTGCAGCCCCCGGGGTTGTAGCGGTACTCGTAGATTTGGGCGCAGTAAAATTTATTGACAGTGCCGGTTTGATGGCATTGGTTTCGGGCCTGAAGCAGGCGAAAAAAATGGGGCGCAGGTTTAGTCTTTGCTCAGTATCCCCCGGGATTAAGATGATTCTGGAACTCAGCCAACTCGATCGAGTTTTTGAGATATTTGAAAATGTCGATAGCTTTGAAGCCGAAAACTCCTGCGTAAAACAACACTGATAGAGCCTCCTGGGCGACGAGAACAGGCAAAAAAACACAGCAAATTCGGTTAAATGCCCGAAAAGACAGACTACTGTCGTTGGCGTGTTGGCAGATTTTAAGGTAGGCTGCTTAAGAGTCGCAAATATTTAGCGAGTCGAGCCGTGGCAGTAAAAGTCGAAGAATTACTTACAGCAGACATTAATCAGCCTGCTCGTTATCTGGGAAATGAATTGGGGGCTACGCACAAGCCTTGGGACGGGGCGTTGGTGCGCTGGGTTCTCACTTACCCAGAAGTTTATGAAGTTGGTGCTTCCAATCTGGGGCACATCATCCTTTACAACATTTTGAACGCAGGGCCGAGACAGTTGTGCGATCGAGCTTATTTGCCCGCACCAGATTTGGCAGCAAAACTGCGATCGACCAAAACTCCGCTGTTTGCCGTAGAATCGAGGCGATCTCTCACAGAATTTGATATTCTGGGCTTCAGCCTCAGCTACGAACTCGGAGCCACAAACATTCTGGAAATGCTCGATTTAGCCGGCATTCCCCTAACTTGGCAAGAAAGAGCAACAAATCCCCAAAACGGTCAAATACCGCTGATTTTTGCTGGCGGGCAAACGGCAACTTCCAACCCAGAACCCTACGCAGACTTTTTTGACTTCATCGCTTTGGGTGATGGAGAAGAGTTGCTGCCAGAAATTGGCTTGATTTTGGCAGAAGGCAAAACAAATAATTTGAGCCGAGAAGCATTGCTGCTGGATTTAGCGCAAATTCCAGGCGTCTACGTCCCGCAATTCTACGATATGGCGGCCGACGGTTCTGTTCATCCCAACCGCCCGCAAGTTCCAGAACGAATTCTGCGCCGCGTGGCAACTCCCATACCAGCTTATTCGATCGGCCTGGTTCCCTACGTCCAGACAGTACACGACAGATTGACAGTAGAAATCCGCCGGGGATGCACCCGCGGCTGTCGCTTCTGTCAGCCGGGAATGCTGACTCGCCCCGCGCGCGATGTCGAACCGCAGCAAGTCGTAGAGGCGATCGAACAGGGGATGCAAGCCACCGGGCACAGCGAGTTTTCCCTGCTTTCCCTGAGTTGTTCCGATTATCTGGCACTCCCAGCAGTTGGGATGGAAATCAAAAATCGCCTGAAAGATAAAAATATTTCTCTGTCTCTACCCAGCCAGCGGGTTGACAGATTTGACGATAATATTGCCGACATTCTCGGCGGTACGCGACAAGGCGGTTTGACTTTTGCCCCAGAAGCTGGTAGTCAGCGAATGCGCGACATCGTTAACAAAGGTTTGACCAACGAAGAATTGCTTCGGGGTGTCAAAACTGCGGTCGATCGCGGCTGGGATAAAATCAAGCTGTATTTTATGATCGGTTTGCCCGGAGAAACAGATTTTGATGTTCTCGGCATCGCCGAAACCGTCCGCTGGCTGCACAGGGAATGCAGGATCGATGGCAGGCGAGGACTCACTTTTAACTTGACAATTTCTAATTTTACGCCTAAGCCTCACACTCCTTTTCAGTGGCACTCGGTTTCTACTGCTGAGTTTTCCCGCAAGCAAAAACTCCTGAAGGAAGAGTTTCGGGGAATGCGGGGCGTCAAGGTGAATTACACTGATGTGCGGATTTCGGCAATGGAGGATTTTGTCGGACGGGGCGATCGACGTTTGGCTGCTGTAGTCCGCCGCGCTTGGGAACTTGGCGCGGGTATGGATGCGTGGTGGGAAAGCTTGGATAAGGCATATAAAGCTTGGACTCAGGCGATCGATGAGTCGGGCCTTACCTGGAAATACCGCCAAGTCGAAAGCGGCGAGTGGAATCTTTTTGAGAAGGAAGAGGAGAAGGAAGAAGGAAGTTCGGCAACGGATTCTGTAACGGATGTAACGGATGTAACGGATGTAACGGATGTCAGTTCGATGTCCGTCGGAAGAAGGAAGAAGGAAGAAGGAAGAGAAATCAAGGAAGATTTTCCCAATTCTTCGGATCTCCCCCTCTCCCCCTCTCCCACTCTCCCCCTCTCCCCTTCCCCCTCTCTCCCCCTCTCTCTCGATCAGGCCCTGCCTTGGGATCATTTAGATACGGGAATCGACAAAAACTGGCTGAAAATTGACTTGCAAAAGGCTTTAGAAGCAGCGACGGTTCCCGACTGTTCCTTTGAAGGGTGTTCGCGCTGCGGGGTGTGTGGCACCGATTTCGGACACAATGTGGTTGTGGATGCCCTGCCCATTCCTGAGTTTGCTGGGGAGTTTGTCCCGAATACCGAGCGGAAACAGCGTGTGCGGGTTTGGTTCGGGAAGGTGGGCGATATGGCTTTGGTTGGTCATTTGGATTTGATCCGATTGTTCGATCGAGTAGTCCGCAGAGCCGATTTGCCCATTTCTTTTACGGGCGGGTTTCACCCGAACCCTCGGATTTCTCTGGCAAATGCTCTGCCTCTGGGTGTTACCAGCACTGGGGAAATTGCCGACTTTGAGCTCACTGAGTCGATCGATATTGAGAGTTTTCGGGAAAAGTTGGCCGCTAAGCTGCCGGCAAATATTCCGATTTACAAGGTTGAGTCGATCGATCTTAAGGCTCCTTCTGCTAACCAGTTGTTAGAAGCAGCGGAGTACGTGATTACTGTGGCTGTAGGGGGTTCGTTGACAGAAAATGGCGAATTAGACCATGAAAATTCTGCTCCTGTCTCCGTGGCTCCTGATGCCAATTGGGAAGCTTGGGTTAAGACGATCGCCGAAACCGAGGCTTTTTGGCGGGTGCATACTACTAAGTCGGGAAAGACGAAGGATGTCAATTTGCGCGATCGGCTCCACAAACTAGAACTTGTAGAGCAGAAACCAGACAGCACCTCTGCTAAGAGTGCTACATCCGAAGGTAGAGCCGTCTTGCGCTTTACCGGCAGTTGTCGCAGCGATGGCAACTTGCTAAAGCCAGAACATATTGTGTTCATGCTCGAACAAGTCAGCCAGCAGGAAATTCAGCTTCTACAGGTTCAGCGTAGTCAGCTAATCCTGGGTTATGGTTAAGATAGGGAAGCCGTGGTGGAATATTTCACCTTTGGCTCTCGATCGGGATGTGTCGTTTCACGCTATAATCGCTTGTTATGGAAGCCGCGGCGGCTCGAGCGCTTTAGTCGCTCGCCGCCCTCGTCAACCAGCAACGCGGGCTGGGTGCAAATTGCTTCTGTTCAAGACTTCAAGCCTTTTTGTTGTACATTCACGGGCTAAATCTAGCGCCAAACCCGCAGGAGCGGCGTCTGAACCAAATTTAGCGATTAATTTCGATCGATCGACTGGTTGTCGGTGGTCGGCTTATTCAAAAATCTCACGGTTCAAACCGCAGAACGGGTATTCAACAATAGATGTTTTTGGCGGGTCAAAAAACGGAGATAAGCCCCCGACTTAAGTCGTGGAGAACCAAAAATTTTAGATTTTAGATTAAAGTTCCAGCTCCCAGATTCATCTTTGGAGTAAATCTAAAATCTAAAACCTAAAATCTAAAATCGACTGACCCGTCAAAAAACGGAGATAAGCCCCCGACTTAAGTCGTGAAGAACCAAAAATTTTAGATTTTATACTTTAGTTCAATCTCCCAGATTCATCTGTGGAGTAAATCTAAAACCTAAAATCTAAAATTTAAAATCTAAAATCGACTGACCCGTCAAAAAACAGAAATAAGCCCCCGACTTAATTCGTGGAAAACCAAAATTTTAGATTTTAGACTAAATTTCAATCTCCTAGATTCATCTGTGGAGTAAATCTAAAATCTAAAATTTAAAATCTAAAATCGACTGACGAGGTTTTAGGGTTCGCAGGGGCAGAGGTTGCAGTCGAATGCCAAGCTGGTGTGTGTTGAGTGCGATCGCACAAGAATTCAACAAAAGTGTAGGCGCTTTCACTCCTACCTACTTTCCCTCAAAACCAGCCCTCAACCACCACGCAAGCGGAGTTATCAGTTCGTAGTGTTAAGTTGTGTGTTAAGAAATTGGTACGGTGTCAATGAATTTATTCGCGCTCGTTCAAAGGAAGAGTTGTAAGTGTTGAATTTTGAGTATTGATTTCGCAATTGTCAACTCAAATCTCAATATTGCTAACTCGATAAAAGCCTCCTTATTTCTATCTCTCAGATTTATCTGCTGAGCATAACTCATAACTCTGTACGGGCGGGTTTAACTACTTTATCTGTAACAGTTGACAGTTAACAGTTAACAGTTAACTGTCACAGATAACTTTCCTTCCACCCTGCACCAACTCACAGCTAATAACTCTTCAAGCTACTACTAATTACAGTCTAAGTCAGAGGCACTATGAGTGCGTAAGTGTCTCTAACTTGCTGCCAGTTTTTTGAGGAAATTGAATGACAAAGCAGATAGTTATAGCAGAGCAGCATCGCATTGCTGCCGTCTTTTCAGAAGATCAAATCCAAGAACTTGTGGTAGCCACAGGCAGCCACCAAGTCAGTGACATTTACTTGGGAATTGTTGAAAATGTACTCCCTGGGATAGATGCGGCCTTCGTTAATATTGGCGACCCAGAACGTAACGGGTTTATGCACGTCACAGACCTCGGCCCGCTGCGCCTTAAACGCTCGGCAGGAGCAATTACAGAACTCCTGACCCCCCAGCAGAAAGTGGTGGTACAGGTAATGAAAGAACCGACGGGCAGCAAAGGCCCCCGGCTGACAGGCAACATTACCCTGCCGGGCCGCTATTTGGTACTGATGCCCTACGGCAGGGGAGTCAATCTCTCGCGGCGGATCAAGTCGGAAGCCGAACGCAACCGCCTCAGAGCCCTGGCTATTTTGGTGAAACCGGCCGGGATGGGGCTGCTGGTACGCACTGAGGCTGAAGGGATGACTGAAGAAGCCATCATGGAAGATTTGGAAGTCCTCCAAAAACAATGGGAAGCCGTTCAACTCGAAGGCGGTACTTCGCGAGCGCCGGCACTGCTCAACCGGGATGACGATTTTATCCAGCGGGTGCTGCGAGATATGTTCAGCGGTGACGTGAATCGGATTGTGGTGGACTCGCAAAATGGAATTAAGCGGGTGAAGCAGCAGTTGATGAGCTGGAACGGTGGTAAACTTCCTGCGGGAGTTTTGATCGACCACCACCGAGAGCGCGCCTCGATTTTAGAATTTTTCCGGGTTAATGCTGCGATTCGAGAAGCCCTCAGACCAAGGGTTGATTTGCCTTCGGGTGGTTATGTGATTATTGAGCCGACTGAGGCGCTGACGGTGATTGATGTCAACTCTGGCTCGTTTACTCGATCGGCGACGGCTCGGGAAACGGTACTCTGGACAAATTGCGAAGCAGCCACGGAAATTGCTAGACAACTGCGGTTACGCAATATTGCCGGGGTGATTATTGTTGACTTTATTGACATGGAATCCCGCCGCGATCAGTTGCAGGTGCTGGAACATTTCAATAAAGCTCTCAAAGCTGACAAAGCTCGACCGCAAATCGCTCAACTGTCGGAATTGGGACTGGTAGAACTGACTCGCAAGCGCCAAGGTCAAAATATTTACGAGTTGTTCGGCCACAGTTGCCCTACTTGCAGCGGGTTGGGTCATCTGGTGCACTTGCCTGGGGAAGAAGACTTCGCCGCAGCGGTGCGGGAATCGGGCGATCGTACTGTTGCTACATCGAACCGCGTTTTGTTGAATTTGCCAGAAGGATTGGAACGTCGCAGCTTGACGCCTGTGGCGGCTGCAACTCCTGCCCCGGTGCGGGAAGAACGCCCCCCCGAACCTGCTAGGGCTGCTTGGGAACCTCAAAGCGAAAGTTTGGATTTTGAGACCGGCAGCAACGCATCGCCTTTGGACTTGCTCAACCATCCCAGCTATCAGGATTTGGGGAACGGAACTAGACGCCGCCGCCGCCGCCGGATTGGCGAAGAGCCTTTTGCTCTCCCGGCGGAGGAGGAACCGGTACGTAGCAAGTTGCGGCTGCCGAATACTTCGAGCGCGCCCGTCGCGGATACGCGCTCTGAGTATCTGGCCCCCCCCGGCATCCGGGCCGCTTCGGAGGGCTTCGGGCTGGTGAATATGGCGACTGTTGGCAGGCGCGAGGATTTCGATCGCGTGCGGCCGGCTAAGTCTGAGTTGATGAAGCCGATGGTTGAGCCTCCAGAGGTGATTTCGGTGGAAATGACGGCGGAGGAGCAGGATGTTTATGCTCTGATGGGGGTTTCTCCTTTGGTGCTTACTGATCGCAGCGTGAAAAATCCTAAGAATGCGATCGTTTCGGTGACTCTCCCCGGAGCGGCGCCGAACAAGCCGCCTTTCGAGCAGCTCGAATTTGAATTTGAACCGACGGCGCCTGCACAGAATGCACAGGAACGGGATTATTATCCAGAAAGGTCGGTAGTTGAGCCTGTTTTTTCTGAGGATGATGAGGCCCAACTTTACGGCGAGAGTTCGATCGACGAAACTGATGATTTTGATCGGATTGAGGAACCCAGCGATGTGATGGGCGAATCCTATGAGCCGATCGAATCCTATGAACCGATCGAATCCTATGAACCGATCGAATCCTATGAACCGATCGAATCCTATGAACCGATCGAATCTAATGAGCCGATCGAATCTAATGAGCTGATCGAATCTAATGAGCCGATCGAACCCAGCCAACCCAGCGAACCCAGCGAACCCGAGGAGCCTGCTATCAACCGCCGCCGCCGCCGCCGCTCGTCAGCCGTTGTGGATGAGTGATATGAAGTCAGAGGGAAGAAGGAAGGAGTCAGAGGGAAGAGGGAAGAAGGAAGAAGTAGAAATTTTTACTCTCTTCCCATCTTTCCATCTTCCCCTTTCCCCCTCTCCCTCGAACGCTCTGGTAATTGCGGGTGTGGATGAAGTCGGACGAGGAGCTTTGTTCGGGCCGGTGGTGGCTGCTGCCTGCATTTTGCCCGACGAAGTTCTCGATGAATTAGCAAGTTGCGGGGTGCGAGATAGCAAGCAGTTGAGTGCCGCAGCCCGGAGTCGGTTAGCTGTGAAGATCCGGGCTGTGGCGGTTGACTGTCAAATTGGTGCGGCTTCGGTGCGGGAGATCGATCGCCTCAATATTTTGCAGGCTTCTTTGTTGGCGATGAAGCGGGCGATTTTGAAGTTGAAGGTAACGCCGGATTTGTGTTTGGTTGATGGGAATCAAAGGATTCCCAATTTGGCGATCGAGCAAGAGACGATGATCAAGGGTGATGCGCGATCGATTCAGATTGCTGCTGCTAGTATTGTGGCGAAAGTTTGGCGCGATGAATTAATAGTACGTTTGGCTGTTAAGTATCCTGAATATGACTTGACAAATAACAAGGGATACGGTACTGCTAAACATAAATTGGCTTTGGAACGCTGCGGTGTATCTGTCTTTCACCGACAATCTTTTAGTCCTTGTCAAAAATAGTTAGTTGTATGGAATAATACAACTCCGGTTAAACTTCATCTTGCACCATTCTCAAGAACAGACAATATGCCTGTTTCACAAAAATTTAATTTTATTTATTGTGGGATGTAGGGGTTGGGCATCTTGCCCGCCCCTAAAAGGCTTATTGAGAAGGGTGCAAGATATCATTTATAACCAATTTTGGGTGTATGGCCCAGAGTATCCAAATTGACTCCGCACTGCCTGCCAGTTAGCCATAAGTTTAGCATTACCTTTGACAACATCAGGAGCATCTATCCCGACAATATAAACTTCGATAGGCTCGTAACCAGGTTGTTGATACATATTCCACAAATCGGAATTATCAAACATATCGCCTGATGCCGGAACATAGCAAATCGAGTCTGGTCCCATAATATATGGTTCGCCTTGAGTATTCAGACTAGCAAAGATGTTTTCATTTTGGTTATATATCCACAAGTCTGTTCCCGATTGATCCGCTGCGCTAACCACAATTTGACCAATATCCGTCCCTCCTTCTGCTTCAACCATTTGCGTAATATATCCGTGAAAAATCGGCTTTGCCTTTCTCGGTTGGGCAGCACCTTCATTCAGATATTCAACGATACTATACGCACGTTCTTTACCCTCAGTAGACTTGTAAATAGAGCCAATTCTTAAAGCATCAATTAGGGTGCCAGAAACAGGCGGGTTGTCATTCAAAGTTTGACCGTTCATTGCATAGATCGCGAGGCCAGCAATTCCGCCAAACGGTTCAGTCATAACTAAACCAATAATTGCTTGCTCTAAACTATTTTCATCTGGAACATTAACTTGCCCTGTATTAAATTTACTGTCGGGAGGAGCTTCGCTAGCTACATAGTTAGGAAACAGCGGAATTGAGCCAGCGAAAGTTGTTAGCGGTAGGGTGGGGATAGAACGACCCGCACCGTCGGCATTAATAATCGGAATTTGTAATTGAGCTGCTACAGTTAGAGGAGAAGCAGCATTAATTGCCCCGATTTCTATAGGCAGGACAAAATTAAAGCGATCGAAATTCTCATAACCACGGTAGAAAGATTTTCCTGTACGCTGGCACCATTGTTGTAAAGCTAGAAAAGCATTTGTGGGGGCATGAGGATTGGCTGTTTTGAATAACGCATCGGGCGAACCCATGTTTGCAGACACGGCAATCCATTGATCGCCTGGAATCTCTTTTACCTCTAATACTTCAACAACGGTGTCATCTAGAACGCCATCATCAATGATTTTGTTAGAGACAAGATAAGAGCCTCCGCCCCCAGAAGCCAAGACACAGGCTCCAATATTTACTAGCTTCATCCCATTCTTATCGAGTCGAACAGACATCAGCACCCTCCAAACGGGATAAAAAATATACTCGCCAGCTAATTTTTGACTATACGATAATATATAAAAAAGTACAACTAGGCGGGAAAGACAGATGACTGATGCCCCGATCGCCCTTCCAGGTTATCAAATCGCCCAGCAAATCTACGCTGGCTCTCGAACCTCAGTATATCGAGGTCTGCAAGAATCCGATGGCACACCCGTTGTCCTCAAAATTCTTAACAGCGAATGCCCCACCGTCTCCGAATTGGTTCAGTTTCGACATCAGTATAATATAGTTCAAAATCTTGATCTCCCAGGAATTGTCAAACCCTACAAATTAGAAACATACCGCAATCGATTTGTCCTGGTAATGGAAGATTTCGGTGGCGTTTCCCTGAGAACATATTCTGAAACCAACAAGACACTAGCTGGCAAGGAAGCCCAAAGTACATTTCTTAACATCGGCGAGTTTCTCAAAATCGCGATCGAAATTGTCAACATATTACACGAACTGCATTCACGCCAGATTATTCATAAAGATATTAAGCCAGAAAATATTCTAATCAACCCGGTTTCTAAACAGATAAAAATTATTGACTTCAGTATTTCTTCCCTGTTAGTCAGAGAGAACCAAGAAATTCAAAACCTCAATATTTTAGAAGGCACTTTAGCCTACATCTCTCCCGAGCAAACCGGACGAATGAATCGGGGAATTGACTACCGCACCGACTTTTATTCTTTGGGAGTAACTTTATACGAGTTGCTCACGGGACAATTGCCATTTCCAAGTAGCGATCCGATGGAATTAATTCACGGCCACATTGCGAGGAAGCCCAAGCCTCCGATAGAACTCGCTCCGACCCTCCCGAAGATGTTAAGTGATATCGCCATCAAGCTGATGGCAAAAAATGCCGAAGACCGCTATCAGACAGTTTTCGGCATCAAACACGACTTGGAAAAGTGTTTAGAAGAATATTCAGCTAATGGCACTATTGCGCCCTTTGAATTAGCAGCAAGAGATATTTCAAATCGCTTCATTATTCCAGAAAAACTCTACGGCAGAGAAACAGAAGTAGCCACTTTGCTAGCAGCATTCGATCGAGCAAGTCAAGGTAACAGCGAAATGATGTTAGTAGCTGGTTTTTCTGGGATTGGCAAAACAGTTGTAATTAATGAAATTCACAAGCCGATCGTCCGCCAGCGCGGCTACTTCATCAAAGGAAAATTCGACCAATTCAAGCGTGACATTCCCTTCTGGGCTTGGGTGCAAGCTTTCCAAAATTTAATGCGACAAGTGCTGACAGAAAGTGTTGCAGAAATAAAAAAATGGCGCACCACAATCTTAGAAGCTTTAGGCGAAAATGGACAAGTAATTATTGATGTAATTCCAGAATTAGAACTCTTGATTGGCAAGCAATCACCAGTTCCAGACTTAGAAGGAAGTGGCGCGCAAAATAGATTCAATCGGGTATTTGAAAAGTTTATTCGAGTGTTCGCAACCGTCGAACATCCCTTGGTAATTTTCCTAGATGACTTGCAGTGGGCGGATTTGGCTTCTATAAAATTAATGCAATTGATCTTAGGCAATAGGGAGACTCGCTATTTATTGCTGCTGGGTGCATATCGGGATAATGAAGTTTTTCCCGCACATCCGCTGATGCTGACTTTAGAGGAGATTCGGAAGGCCGAAGCAACAGTCAATCAAATCACACTCTCTCCTCTCGATCAATCTAACTTAAACAAACTGATTGCCGATACATTAAGTTGCCCGTCAGAAAGAGCACTCCCTTTAACAGAAATAATATTTCATAAAACTAAAGGCAACCCATTTTTTAGCAATCAATTTCTTAAATCCCTACAGGAAGATAGATTAATCACATTTGATTTAGAAAGCAGTTATTGGCAGTGCGAGATTGCTAAACTCCGAGAAATTTCTGTCAGCGATGATGTTATCGAGTTTATGGCATCCCAGTTGCAAAAACTTCCAGTAAATACTCAAAATGTATTGCAATTAGCTGCTTGTATCGGCAACGAATTTGATTTAAAAACACTGGCAATTGTCAATGAAAAATCCCATGCCCAAACAGCTACTGACTTGTGGAAGTCGTTACAAGACGGGCTAATTATGCCGATCGGCGAAGTTTACAAATTTTTTCAGGAATCTGAAACGCTGGAAGTGGAAAACTCTCAGGAGTTATTAGTTGCTTACAGGTTTTTACACGATCGCGTACAACAAGCAGCGTATTTTCTAATTCCAGAAAACCAGAAACAGTCAACCCACCTGAAGATCGGCAGATTGCTGCTGCACAAGGGCGGGCAGGGAGGCACCGCCCCTACGGCTGCGGAAAGGGAAGAGAATATTTTTGATATTGTCAATCAATTGAATATGGGGGCTGAGTTAATTCAGAGTCAAACAGAACGGGATGAACTTGCTGAGTTAAATCTAATTGCTGGAGGTAAAGCTAAAACTTCCACAGCTTATGCTGCTGCGGTCAAATATTTAAGTGCAGGGAGGAGACTTCTAGCAACAAATAGCTGGCAGCAGCAGTACGCTTTAAGCTTAGCATTGTACTCAAAAGCCGCAGAAGCAGCACATCTCAAAGGGGATGTTGAGGAGATGGAATATGCGATAGAGGTTGTATTGAAACAGGCTAAAACACTGCTAGATAAAGTGAAAGTCTATCTGGTAAAAATTCAAAACAACATCGCTCAAAATAAACTATTAGAAGCAATAAATATTGGTTTGGAACTGTTGCAGCAATTAGGAATTACTTTTCCAGAGTCTCCTTGCCATTCGGATATCCAGCTTGCTCTGGAAACCTTGCGATCGCAGTTGGCACAAAGAGCGATCGAAGATTTAATCGATCTGCCAGAAATGACTGATTTAAATAAGTTAGCAGCTATGCAAATTGCCAACAGCATTTTTTCTGCTGCTTACAATACTGTTCCCATACTGTTACCGCTGATTGTATTTAAACAAGTTGATTTATCGCTTGAATATGGGAATACTGCTTTGTCTGCGTTTGCCTATGCTAACTGTGGTTTACTGCTGTGTGTTATTGGAGAAGATATCGACACTGGCTATCGATTTGGACAACTAGCTTTAAGTCTATTAGAACGTGTTAATGCCAAAAAATTAAAAGCCAAGATTTATACGATTGTTTATTTTCATATTGCGTACTGGAATCAACACGCCAAAGAAACTTTAAAACCTTTGCTAGAAGCTTACTCTAGCGGACTAGAAACGGGAGATTTAGAATATGCTGCTTTATCTTTGATGGATTACAGCTTGTATTCATTTTTAATGGGGAGAGAATTGAGCGAGCTGATACGAGAAATTAACTCTTATAATGAAGCACTGGTTCATATTAATCAAGAAAAATTCCTTCCCATAAATCAATTGCTCCATCAGGTTGTAATAAATTTGAGTGGTGCTGCCGAAAATCCCTATCGTTTAATTGGCGAAAACTATAATGAAGAAGAAACACTAATACTGTATCAAGAACAGGGAAATAAAACTTTTCTGTTTGTATTGTATTTTCATAAACTCGTTCTCTGTTACTTGTTTGAAGAATTCGATCGCGCTGTTGAATGCACGGCCAACTCAGAAAAAAATCTAGACGGAGTAACCGGAACGCTATTTTTCCCCCTGCAAAATTTCTATGGTTCTTTAACTCTGCTTTCCAAATATCCCGACGCTACAAAATCGGACCAAGAACAAATTCTTAAAAAAGTAGCTGCAAATCAAATAAAGCTAAAGCAATGGGCGCATCATGCACCCATGAATTTTATGCACAAATTCTATTTAGTCGAGGCTGAGCGACATCGGATTGCGGGCGAACATATTGAAGCAATAGGAATGTACGATCGCGCGATTGTCCTGACCCAAGAAAACGAATATCTAAACGAAGAAGCACTAGCCCACGAACTCGCAGCTAAGTTTTATCTTGAATGGGGTAAAGAAAAAATTGCCACAGTCTATTTAACAGATGCCTACTACGCTTACGCTCGTTGGGGAGCATTAGCCAAAGTTGCGGATTTAGAAAAACGCTACCCTCAATTGCTCACCCCAATTCTCAACCAGAAAAATACCATTACTACAAGCCAGACAATTGCTCGCATCACCGCTGCTACCATCACTTCCACCAGTTCTAGTATTTCAGAATCACTCGACTTTGGAACAGTAATGAAAGCATCTCAAGCACTTTCAGGAGAAATTCAGCTTGATAAATTGCTCTCAACATTAATGCAAGTAGTGATGGAAAATCTCGGAGCAGAAAAATGCGCTCTGATTTTGAAAAAAGCAGGCAGTTTAATAATTGAAGCCACTGCAATTAGTGGTATCTCAGAAACAATTGTGCTGCAATCAATTTCTCTGGAAACCAGCAATGACTTACCTCACAGCATCATTAACTATGTTGCCAGAACTCAAGAGTATGTCATTTTTAACGACTTGCATAATGAAATCAAAAACCCGAAATCTCCCATCCAAAATCTCAACGATCCCTACATCATTCACCATCAACCCAAATCAGTATTGTGTCTCCCTATCCAACATCAAGGAAAAGCGATCGGCATCTTCTACCTAGAAAATAACCTAGCGACAGGTGCATTTACTCCCGACAGATTGGCAGTATTAAAACTTTTATCCTCGCAAGCCGCCATCTCCATAGAAAATGCCCAACTGTATGCCAGCTTAGAAGCAAAAGTAGAAGAACGCACTCAAG
This sequence comes from Microcoleus sp. S36b_A4, assembly GCF_036700645.1. Taxonomy (NCBI): domain Bacteria; kingdom Bacillati; phylum Cyanobacteriota; class Cyanophyceae; order Oscillatoriales; family Microcoleaceae; genus Microcoleus; species Microcoleus sp. S36b_A4. The sequence continues at coordinate 27,696 of NZ_JAUBPI010000003.1, forward strand.
AATTATCACAAGCTTTAAGCAATCTCGAAGCCACCCAAGAAGGATTGATTCAATCAGAAAAAATGGCAGCTTTAGGACAACTTGTGGCCGGAGTTGCCCACGAAGTTAACACTCCCCTGGGTGCAATTCGCTCGTCGGCAGGAAATGTTTCTAAGTTCTTAAATCAAACTTTAGAACAGTTGCCCGCACTTTTTCAATCTCTATCCCCAGAAGAAGCACAGAATTTCTTGAGTTTACTTCAGCGTTCCCTCCAACAAGAAGCAAGCTTATCAACCAAAGAAGAACGCAAATTGAAGAGAGCTTTGAGAAGCCAACTCGAAGAATTAGAGATTTATAGTGCTGATACCGTAGCCGATCGCCTAGTGATCATGGGGGTTTATAATGAAATTGATACCTTTGTCCCTTTGTTCCAAAGATCGGATAGTTTACATCTCCTAGAAATCGCCTACAAAATTTCTGAATTAAAAAGAGGTATTGCTACTATCAGTACAGCTACAGATAGAGCATCAAAAGTAGTTTTTGCATTAAAAACTTATGCCCGCTACGAACAGTCGGGCGAAAAAATAGTAGCAAGTATTATAGAAGGTATTGAAACAATCTTAACCTTGTATCAAAATCTACTAAAACAGGGAGTTGAGGTCATCAAAAACTATGCCGACATCCCGCCGATACTGTGCTATCCCGACGAGCTAAATCAAGTTTGGACGAATTTAATTCACAATGCTTTGCAAGCCATGGATTATCGAGGCACGTTAACAATTGAGTTAACGGCTCAAGATGACCAGGCTAAGATTACCATTAGTGACAGCGGCAAAGGGATACCAGAAGAGATAAAAGGGAAAATATTTGACCCGTTTTTTACTACTAAGCCCGCAGGAGAAGGCAGCGGATTAGGACTAGATATTGTCAAGAAGATTGTTGACAAACATCAGGGAAAAATTGAAGTGGAATCAATTCCGGGCAAAACTACATTTAATGTTTTCCTGCCAATGAGCAGTGTATAAGCAGGTGAAGGATCTCGCCAACGATGTAAAGCAGTAAGTAGGTCGGGTTTTACTTGGTTACACCTCACATCTTGCACCATTGTCAATAAACCTTTTATGAACAGGCTTTCCGACCTGTTCCACACAAAAATTTATCTCTTGTGGAACAGCCCGGAAAGCCTGTTCTTGAGAATGGTGCAATATCTCAGTTACACCCAACCTGCAATCTACCCAACTGGGAGGATTTTAAGAGTTAAAGTGTTTTGAGTCCCCTAACTCCGATTCAACAGGAAACAGATGTAAAACAGCAGTACGATGCGTTATGCTCAGCTAAGCTGCTACGCAGATAATTTTCTTGGTTGCGGCTACTGGGGAGAGCAAGAGGATTTGGCGAGCCGTTGACTTGTGACATCTTAAGATAAGATGGGGTCTACTAATACAGTTTCCTACTTTTGCTACTTTTGCTACTAATAACAATTTAAAAGGGAAAAAATAGATGTCTAAACCAGTTATTTTGTGCGTTGACGATGAGAGAATGGTATTAGACAGTCTCAGGACGCAGCTAGCAGCAGAATTTGGCAATGCCTACACTTACGAAGGAGCAGAAGATGCTGAGGAGGCTTTAGATGTAATTAGCGAATTTTCTGACGAACAAACCCACGTTATTCTGATTATTTCGGACTGGTTAATGCCCGGTATTAAGGGAGATGAGCTACTAATTCGCATCCACAAGGAATACCCGCATGTTATTAAGATTCTGCTGACTGGTCAAGCGGATGAAGTAGCAATAGAAAGAGCAAAAAAAATGGCTAACCTTCATTGTTGCTTATCTAAACCTTGGTTGGAATCCGATTTGCTAGAAACTATTAAATCTGGTTTATCTAAACTATGAGCCAACAGGTAATTATCTGTGTTGATGATGAGAAAACTGTACTCAGGAGCCTCAAAGCAGAACTGCAAGAGGCTGTTGGCAATGATTATATAATCGAAATTGCTGAAGGTGGGCAAGAGGCATTAGAGTTAATTGAAGAATTGCTAGAGGATGGGGATGAAATTCCTTTAATTATTTCCGACCACATTATGCCTGATATGAAGGGAGATGAGCTGTTGAAACAGGCTCATATAATTTCGCCTAAAACTATAAAAATTATGCTGACAGGACAAGCAGATATTGGGGCGATCGCCAATGCTATCAACTCTGCAAACTTATATCGTTATATTACCAAACCTTGGCAAGCTGAAGACTTGAAATTGACCATTAGAGAAGCGCTAAATAGTTATATTCAAGATAAACAACTGGCACAACAAAATGCCCAACTCCAGCAAATAAATCAGGAGTTTGCCGAGTTAAACAGCCAGCAAACCGTACTCATTGCTAAACTACACGACAACGAAAATCGGTTGACACAGTTTTTGGAAGCAATGCCGATTGGTGTGGGTGTCTTGGATGCGGACGGCCAACCTTACTACATCAATCGGAAAGCAAAAGAGATATTTGGTAAAGGAGTTGTGCCGGATACCAGTTCCAAGCAATTGTCAGAGGTTTATCAACTCTATCAAGCAGGTACAAATCAAAAATATCCTACGGAGAATTTGCCCATCGTGCGCGCGTTGAAGGGGGAAAGTGCTACGGCTGACGATGCAGAAGTTCATCAAGACGCCAAGATTATTCCCTTAGAGATATTCGCTACTCCCATCTACGATCAACAAGGAAATATTGTTTATGCTATCAACACTCTTCAAGATATTACGGAACGTAAAGAAGCTGAGGCAGAACGCAAAAAGTTTATTGAGGATCTCTTTGAAGTCAATTGCCATTTGGAAATTTCACTGGAGGCAGAATTAGAAATTGCGGAGGCGACAAGTCGCTTTGTACCCAATGAGTTTTTAGCTTTTTTGGGATGTGATAGTATTGTTGATATTAAATTGGGAGAAGCGGTGGAGTTGGAAATGTCAGTTTTGTTTTCTGACATCCGCGATTTCACTACTCTCTCGGAAAAGATGACACCGGAAGAGAATTTCAAATTTATCAATTCTTATCTGAGTCGAATGGAACCGCTGATTGTGGAAAATCAGGGGTTTATTGATAAGTATATTGGTGATGCAATTATGGCGTTGTTTAGCGAGGGGGCGGATGATGCTTTGAAAGCGGGAATTGCAATGCTGCATACTCTTGCTGAATACAATCGAGATCGCGCTTCTCTGGGTTATGTGCCAGTTGAGATTGGGGTGGGAATTAATACTGGTTCTTTGATTCTGGGTATAGTGGGGGGCAAAAGCCGGATGGACGGTACTGTGATTAGCGATGCGGTTAATTTGGCTTCTCGGATTGAAAGTTTGACGAAGAATTACGGGGTGTCGCTGTTAATTACTCAGCAGACTTTCGATCGCTTGACAAATCCTGCTGATTATGCAATTCGGGTAATTGATAAGGTTCAGGTTAAGGGTAAGTCTGAATGGGTGACTGTTTATGAAGTTTTTGATGCGGATTGGCAGGAAGTTAAAGCGGGGAAGTTAGCGACTCTGCAACTATTTACTGAGGCTTTGTCTTTGTACAATATGAAGAATTTTAGGGAAGCTGCGGGACTTTTTGCGAATTGTTTGGGTCAAAATCCGGGGGATAAGGTGGCTCGAATTTATTGGGAAAGGTGTCAGTAGTTAGTTGGCAGTTGGTAGTTGTTAGTTGGCAGTTGGCACTTGTCAGTTGTCAGTTGTCAGTTGTTAGTCATTAGTCATTAGTTATTAGTCATTGGTTAGGGATCGAGCGTCATCAGTCAACAGTCATCAGTCAACAGCCAACAGTCACAAATAAACAACAACCAATGACTAATGACTGCTGACTAAGGTTGTTCGATCGGCAATTCTATGATAAACTCGGCTCCGTGGCCGAGCGCAGACATGCAGCTCAGTTTGCCACCGTGTTCTTGGACCACTTTGTAGGAAATTGACAAGCCCAAACCGGTGCCTTTGTCGGCGGGTTTTGTGGTAAAAAAAGCCTCGAATAACTGCTGGGAAACTTCTTCTGGCATACCGGGGCCGTTGTCAGAAATCCTAATTACAGCATGGGAGTTTTGGACTTCTGTCCTAATTTTAATTTTGCTGCGGTTAGCTTTGACTTCGGCAACTGAACGCCCTTCGTTGTATTCCTCGATCGCGTCGATCGCATTTCCGATCAAATTCATAAATACCTGATTGATTTTCCCAGCATAACACTCAACCAAAGGCAAATTTCCATAGTCCTTAATTACCGCAATTTCGGGATAGTTACCTCTGGCTTTCAGGCGACTTTGCAGAATCAGCAACGTTCCTTCAATCCCTTCGTGCAGGTTAACTTTGCTCATTTGAGAATCGTCTTTGCGAGAGAAATTTCTGAGAGATCGCACGATTTCCCGAATGCGATCGGCCCCAACCTGCATCGAAGACATCGCTTTCGGCAAATCTTCTAGCAGAAACTCTAATTCGATATCCTTAATTTTATTTTGAATTGCTGCCGGCGGCTGCGGGCATTGCTGCTGGTACATATCGAGCAAATTCAGCAAATCTTCCGTGTAGTGGCCGACGTGAACGAGATTGCCGCAAACGCTGCTAACAGGATTGTTAATTTCGTGAGCAACACCGGCTACCATTTGACCGAGAGTAGACATTTTCTCAGTGTGAATCAATTGAGCTTGAGTTTGCTGCAATTCGTGCAAAGTATTTTCGAGTTGAAGTTTTTGTTGGGTCAACTCTGTTTGCGATCGCCGCAAAGCTTCTTCACTGCGTTTCTGCTCGGAAATGTCAGTAATTAACCCTTCCAAAGCTATCAATTCTCCCGAGTCGGAAAAAACTCCCAAACCTTGCTCCCAAACCCATTTTAATTCGCCATTTTTAGCAGTAATTCGGTAATTTAGCTGATAGGGTCGATTTTCTTGCAAAGCAACTTGCACAGCATTCCACAAATTCTCGCGATCGTCCGGGTGAGTCAATTCCGATATAGAAACTTCCCGAGTGCCGATAAATTCTTCAGGAGAATAGCCGGCTAACTGATAGCAACCTTCGCTGACAAACTCCATACTGCGATCGGCATCGTTGCGAAAACGGTAGGCCATTCCCGGCAGATTGCTCATCAGCGTCGCCAAGGCCCGCTGGCTTTCCCGTAGGGCTTCTTCGGCGTGTTTGCGATCGGTAATATCCGTCATCACCGCCAGCATACAGAGTTCGCCGTCCAAATTAATCAACTCTGCTGACAGCAAACATACCACCACCGATCCCGACTTCATCTGAAACTCGCATTCCTGATTGCGAACAACACCTTGTTCGTGCAAACTTCGCCTAAAATTAAGTCTGTCTTCAGGCCTTACCCAAATATTTAACCCCGGTACTGTATTCCAGGTCGTTTCTTCTAAATCGTAACCAGTCATCGACAAGAAACTATCATTAACTTCAATAAAACGACCCTCAGCAAAAGTAGTAATAATCATCGGATCAGGACTCGATCGAAAAGCCTTAGAAAACTTTTCTTCCGATAAACTCAACTTTTTAATAGCCTCTTCCAACTGACTTGTCCGCTCTTTAACCCGGCATTCCAATACCTCATTAGCCTGCTTCAATGCCTCCTCAGCCTGCACCCGATAAGTGATATCGCGCACCACGCCTTGCAGCCCAATTTTGCCGCCGATATCCATAGAAGTTAGCAGCACTTCCGCCGGAAACTCAGAACCATCCAAACGACGGTGCCGCCAGTCAAAACGGCAATTTCCCGATCGCAGAGCCGTATTAATTCGCTCTTGAGAAAGATTCCTAGAATCTTGTCCATCCGGTTGCAACGGCGGGCTGAACTCCGAAGGATGCTTGCCGCAAAACTCCGACTCAGTGCTGCATCCAAATAAGTTTAAAGTAGCCGGATTGCAATCCAAAAAACCCTCTTCATCTAGCAGCATTACCGCATCAGTCGTCGATTCGTACAAAGTGCGAAACTTTTTTTCCGACGCCTGCAAAGAAGCAATCAACTGCATCTTTTCCTCAGCCGCCCGCTTTTGCTCAGTAATATCCTGCATTACTTGAGAAAAGCCCTGCAACTTTCCCCTTTCATCGCGCAAAGGAGTAACAATAATATTCGCCCAAAATCGCGATCCGTCTTTGCGAAGCCGCCAGCCTTCATTTTCGTATCGACCTTCTGCCACCGCCAGGATTAATTTTTCTTTGTGCTTGCCGATTTCAAGATCTTCTTTAGTGAAAAAACACTCCGAATTATTGCCGGCTATTTCATGAGATCTGTATCCCAAAATGCGTTCTGCACCAGAATTCCAGCTAGCTACATACCCATCAGGATCTAACATGAATATAGCGTAATCCTTAACGCCTTCAATTATTAAGCGCAGGCGTTCTTCGCTTTCTCGAAGTGCAGATTCTGCTTGCTTTCGCTGGGTAATATCTTCTACAAAACCTTCGTAATAGAGCAATTTTCCTGCTTCATCGCAGACAGCGCGCGCATTCTCAGCGATCCAAATTATTGTTCCGTCCCGCCGATAAATCTGCGACTCAAAATCCGATACGATGCCCTGTTCTTGCAAAGCAGAAACAAACTGATCGCGCCGATCGGGATTGACGTAAAGCTGATCGCTGATATCCGTCAGACAGCCCATTAATTCTTCGGCGGAATTATATCCGTAGATGCGAGCCAAAGCTGGGTTAGCGCTGATGTAGCGACCGGATTGGGTTGTTTGAAAAATACCCGACACAGCATTTTCAAACATACTATAATATTTTGCTTCCATTTGGTGCAGTGCCTCCGCGACATTCAGGCATTCTATCGTTTTATTTCCTAATTTTTGATTTCCCACTTGTGAATACCCTGCTCTTGTGTGTGAGTTGAATATTTTTGGTCTACCGCCTGTTAAATTTGAGCCGTTATTTAGGCTGAAAGATGGTGTATCGCAGCCGGAGACGAGTGTGTTTATTCATCTGTCCTACTGGACTGTTAGTTATTAGTGATAGTTGCGGAAAGTTTAGCTAATCCCGTATTTATTTGATGCTTGACTGGCTGTCACGATCGCATTGGCACATCGATCGGCTTGCGGTGCAGGTGTTCGAGCAAAACCCGCTCCTTGAAATCTCCCTGAATATATTAGCAGTTGAATACCCTGAAATAAGTTAGTAGCAAGGATGTTCTTACAATAAAAGGCAGCGACTTCTACAACCGCAAGATCCTATTTTTAGGATTTGGGTGAGAGTACGACGATCGACTCTTACCCAATACCACAAACCCGCCTGCAAGAGCTAAACGCTCGCTGTCCTTGCTGTCAATCGATTTGAGATTTGAGATTTGAGATTAAAGAATTGACTCCACAGATGAATCTTGGGCTCCCTAATGTCTAAAATTTTTTGGTCTCCACAACTCCTGTCGGAAACTTTTATCGGTCTTTGGCTGCTCTGAGTTAGTGTTAAGTATTATTGCTGATAGATAATACAGCAGACTGCTAGCAGTTGTACGATTTGGGGTTTCTATGTAAAGTTGGCACAACAATAGGGTAATTGTTGTATCAAAAAATTCATATTCTGCTACTGCGGGCGGAAAAATTCTGTAGCGGTGCTGGCATTTGAGCAAAAATCGGGGCCCGATCGCGCAAAATGTGGTCGGCAAGTCTGGTAAAATCCCGATCGATTCTCGGTTTGGCCACAAAGCTCGATCAAGCTAAATTTGACTAGAAACTAATAAATGACAGATTCTCCTCTACTAGCAACGCCAGAGTTATCCCCTGCTTCAACCCAGACGCCGGATTCTCCTGTCTGGCCAGCCCTCCTGCAGCAACTATTAGACAGACAATCTCTCTCACGCGCCCAAGCAGCCGACTTGATGCAGGGATGGCTAGCCGAAGCTATTCCCCCCGTCATCTCAGGAGCAATTTTAGCGGCCATCCAAGCCAAAGGCATCTCTGCTCAAGAATTGGTAGGAATGGCTCAAGTATTGCATTCTCAGTCGCTTGCAGGCGAGTCGGAGAGCGTTTTCAATCCCAAATCCTCAATCTCCAATCTCAAATTAATTGATACTTGTGGCACAGGCGGCGACGGCGCTTCCACGTTTAACATTTCCACTGCTGTAGCTTTTGTGGCCGCCGCCGGCAAAGTTCGAGTCGCCAAACACGGAAATCGCTCCGCATCGAGTAAAGTGGGTTCTGCGGACGTGTTGGAAGCACTGGGAGTCCACCTCAACGCCGATCCCGCGAAAGTAAGATCTGCGGTAGACTCCGTGGGCATCACCTTTTTATTTGCGCCTGGGTGGCATCCCGCACTTAAGGCTGTAGCGTCGCTCCGGCGCACTTTGAAGGTGCGGACTATTTTTAACCTTTTAGGGCCCCTTGTCAATCCTATGCGCCCTACAGGGCAGGTAATCGGGGTGTTTGATCCTAGTCTGGTATCAACTATTGCCCAAGCTTTGGGCGAGTTGGGGACTGAGTTAGCTGTAGTCGTTCACGGCAGAGAAAAATTGGACGAGGCGGGTTTGGGTGATGTGACTGATTTGGCGGTTTTGTCTGATGGCAAAGTCGAACTCACTACTTTAGACCCTGAAAAGGTAGGATTGACACCAAGTGCGATCGGCTCGTTAAAAGGCGGAAATGTTGAGGAAAACGCCGAGATTTTGCGGAACATTTTGCAAGGCAAAGGTACGCCCGCACAAATGGATGTTGTAGCTTTGAATGCCTCTTTGGCTTTTCAGGTGGGAGGTGCAATTCCTATGGGTTCTCACGCCGCAGGAGTTTCTCTGGCTAAGGACATTTTATTGAGCGGTGAATCTTGGTTGAAGTTGCAGCAGTTGATTGAGTTTTTGAAATGAAGTCAGTTGTCAGTTGGTAGTTGGCAGTTGACAGTTGACAGTTGACCGTTTTCATATCACATCCTGGTTTGCCATCCCCATTCTGATTCTGCGGTTGAAACCGCTACTAAACAAATAAAGTCCGCCTTCGCGGACTAAGAAATAAACGGGATATTTAACGCGGATTTGGTATTAATTGTTATTTGTAGCAACTAACAACTAACGACTAACTTCTTTTTAAGAGCGCGATCGAAATTCAATGACATCTTGCTTAATAGTCACATCTTTATTACCAAAAAAGTCGTGACCCAACAGTCCGATCTCTAGGGATGGCGAGACTGCGACAACTACATTGTTAACGGCCAGACCACCTGCTTCCATAGAAGTCAGGCGACCGAGGGGAAAAGTAGCCACTCCGTTGGGAGTTTGTGCTTGCACTGTTCCCTGGAGAACCACACCCAAGGCTTTAGCCATTGCTGGTGTAATTACTGTGCCACTAGCTCCAGAATCTACCATCATCTCGAACTTTTGTTTGCCGTTAAACGTGACTTCTATGACGGGGATATTAGCCTCTCGGCGTTTGATTTTTGCCTGAAACACTCCCGACTTTGCGGCCGCCGAAGTAGCGGGATTCAATGCTTCGGGAAGAAAACCACAGACTGATTGGCTGAGGTTGACGGTTCGACCTGATGAGCTCCGCATGAAGCATCCCTCACTTTCTTGAGCCACTGCTCGCGAGGAGTTGGCAACATTCCCTACTAAAATTGAACTGCTCAGGGAAATAACTGTTGTTACAACCAGTAACGGTTTGCACTGTTTTTGAGAGTTCAGTAGATGCTTGTATAAGTTTGAGAGTAAAGGCAAGGGAGATTTACTAGCCATAGTTTCGTTAAACGCTGTAGCTCGATCGTAACAGCGACAACTGCCTTTTGGTATAGATATAGAATTTTCGCCCGCATCCTAAGCTGCTGGCAGATCAATTGCTGACCGGGAGGGAGATGGAGAGACTAGGAGATGCGGAGGGTGGGGATTGGGAGAATTTGCACTTGCTGCTGCTTTTTGATTACCTGTTGCTTCTGCCTCGGGCCTAAGTGCCTTGCTTTTCCGAACCCTTGCACAAATTAAAATAATATCTGTATATTGCCGACTAGCATCAAATCCCTGGCAGTGGTAAGAATGAAACCAAACGAAAGTAATTAAGGATGCCATGTCACTTTCAACTGCAAAACCCGCTCTCCTAGTCCTGGCTGACGGTACTGCTTACCGCGGCTGGTCGTTTGGCGCTGACGCCACCGTCGTTGGCGAGGTAGTATTTAATACGGGAATGACGGGCTACCAAGAAGTATTGACCGATCCCAGCTATTGCGGTCAAATTGTAACTTTTACTTATCCAGAATTGGGCAATACCGGGGTAAATCTCGAAGACGAAGAATCCTCGCGCCCGCAAATTCGGGGTGCGATCGCCCGGAACGTATGCAGCCGCCCCAGCAACTGGCGCTGTTCGCAATCTCTGCAAGACTACCTGAAACAGTACGATATCCCCGGAATTTACGGGATCGACACCCGCGCCCTGACTCGCAAAATTCGCACGGTGGGAGCGATCAACGGTGGCATTTCGACCACGATTCTCGACCAGGCAGAGCTTTTGGAGCTAGTGCAAGACGCCCCCAGCATGGACGGGCTGAATCTAGTCCAGGAAGTCACCACTCGCGAGGTCTACGAGTGGTCTGAAGCCACGGACTCGGTTTGGGAGTTCAGTCCTACAGTCAAACCTGCTAACGGCACAATGTGGACTGTGGTAGCGCTAGACTTTGGGATCAAGCGCAACATCCTGCGGCGTCTGGCGAGTTACGGGTGTCGGGTCATCGTTGTCCCCGCTGACACGTCGCCGGAGGAAATTCTCAAATACAACCCGGACGGCATTTTTCTGTCCAACGGCCCTGGAGATCCGGCGGCGGTAACAGAAGGGATAGCGACTGCGAAAGCTTTATTAAAGTCGGACAAACCCGTATTCGGCATCTGCATGGGACACCAAATTTTGGGACTTTCCTTGGGTGCAGAAACTTTTAAACTTAAGTTCGGCCATCGGGGATTGAATCATCCAGCGGGTTTAACTGAGCAAATAGAAATTACTAGCCAAAATCATGGTTTTGCGATCGACCCCGATTCCCTAGCCCCCGAAGTAGAGATTACTCATCTCAATTTGAACGATCGCACCGTAGCCGGATTGAAGCATAAAACTCTGCCACTGTTCTCAGTGCAGTACCACCCAGAAGCCAGTCCGGGCCCGCACGACGCCGACTATTTATTCGATCGATTCGTGCAGTCAATGCGAGACAATCAGAAAGTAGCCAGCAGTAAGTAGTCAGTTGGCTGTTGACCGTGAGAGGTCAACAGCCAACAGTCAACAGTCAACAGTCAACTAAAAAATTGTAGACAAAAAACAAAAAAACTCCTATAATGAAGCCTCGACTTTAAGCCATATCTAGCTAGGAGGGTGTCATTTCTGAGTCATTGACCCTGACCGTTAGCCTCAGAGGCACTCGCGAAGTCAGGAATAACTGTCAGTTATTTCGCCTGACGGGCCTGCTGGACGCTTTTTCTGAGGCCACTTTTCGGAAGGTAATAAGCAAATGTATTGACGACGGCCCAAAACACGTAATTTTGGACTTGTCTCAGATAGACTTTGTGGATAGTTCAGGCTTGGGCGCACTTGTGCAACTTGTCAAAAAAGCCCAAACCTTGGAAGGGACATTGCAAATTGTCTCAAATCCCCGCGTAACTCAGACTGTTAAACTGGTTCGCTTAGAGAAATTTTTGTCTTTGCAGCCTTCGGTTGATGAGGCGGTAAAAAACGTCAAGGATGCTTGACGCCAAAGTGGATTAAATTAGCTATCCGGTTCTCAACGCTGGATAGCAAATTTTTATTTTTTTGCGGTTAAAATAATACCGATTTTCCCAGAAGCTGCGACACGCGCCAGCCGCTATTTCCCCGATGCTTAGAGTTTCGGTGGATGGGCAGTAAAATATGTGTGGCAAACACGCGAAAAAATGGTATAAAAATTAGAGCATCCCGATCTGGTAAAAAGCCTTTTTTAGGAGTGCGATCGTCACGCCAACCTTTGCCTATATATCTCGCTTCGCGATCGGACAGCGAACACTCCTGTGAAAGCTATAATTGCTGAAGTAACGAAAGACGAAATAAGTAAGTGACTAGAAAAACCAAGCTGTGCGGAAGTTTTATTTAAAAAAGTATGTCGCCGATCGCAGATGACGGACTCAAACTGAGTCTGAGGGATATCAGTTTAAATCGAGTGCATCCTGCGAGGGCTACACCAGCAGAAATAGAAAGAATTTCGCCCGCAGCCTGGGCATATTTGGGAGATGCAGTGTACGAACTCTACGTTCGGAGTTCGTACTTAGTGCCACCCAGAAGATTGCAAGCTTATCACGAATTAGTGGTGGGGCAAGTACGAGCCGAAACTCAAGCGCGTCATTTGCGATCTATCTCTCCTTACTTGAACAGTACAGAATTAGCAATTGTCAAGCGCGGCCGCAATGCTGCAGCGGGCCGTTCTAAGCGAGCAGATCCAGAGATATACCAACAAGCCAGCAGCTTAGAAACTTTGATCGGATATTTGTATCTCACCGATCCCGAAAGATTGACCGAACTTCTGGCACTTTTAGATCTTGAGACTTAAAGGATGATTTAGCAGTTAAGAGTTGGGAATGGGGAGGGATGAGTTAACCATCCTGGCCCGGCTAACATAAAACCGCAAAAATCTTGATCGACAAAACAGGATTGATCAGTTATTAACTAGCAATTTGAACACAGCAAAATCCTTGCTCCCTCGCTAGACTATCTCAAATCTCAAAGCCCAAAGATTTCTCCCTCAATCAAGAATCTCACATCTACAATCGACTAGCCTTCAGCCCAAACATTTTGACCACAAGAAACCAATGAGAAAATTTACCAAACCAAACTTTTCGCGATCCAATTCCGACAGCAAGCCATTCAAAAGCGAAGGCCGCCGTCAGGACTCACAACCATCCTCTCCCCGCTTTGAACGCAAGCCCCGTCCCGATACTCGCGGAGTAGACGCGCCTCAAAAGCGATCGACCTTCGCCCCGCAATCACGAGAAATGCCCGTGAGAGCAATTTTCAAACGGAGATCCGATGCCGACGGCCAACCGGAAATTCGCAGAAATAATCATTTCAAAGACAGAGACAGCAGCCCGCAATCCAGGGGCAATTATTACCAAGACAGAGATAGCAGCAGCCCGCAGCCGACCCGCAACAATTTCC